>DASVIU010000615.1:0-5721 GCA_036386275.1 Bacteroidota bacterium
AGGCGGAGATCGTGACCCTTCTCGCTTCCGCACACGGCAACATCATGGTTGTGGGGGACGATGCATAGTCGATCTACTCGTTCCGCGGGGCGACAATCAGGAACATCCTCGACTTCCCCGAGACGTTTCCCGGTTGCACGCTGATCAAGCTGGAGGAGAATTACCGCAGCACACAGCCGATACTGAATCTCACAAATGAAATCCTCCGCCGCGCACGAGAGTAAGGGGACGCCGGGCCCTCTGGCACGGCTCTTTGAACGTCGAAGGCCCGTGATGCTGGACGGCGCCATGGGAACCGAGCTGGAGCGGCGCGGTGTCTCGACCGGACTTCCCCTCTGGTCCGCCCATTCGCTCATCAGGTCGCCGGAGACGGTCAGGCGGATTCACGACGAGTACATCGACGCCGGGGCGGATATCATCACGAGCAATACGTTCAGGACGACACGGAGGACGTTCCTCCGGGGAGGGCTCCCCGACCGTTCGGCCGAACTGACGGCGCTTGCGGTGACTCTGGCCCGGGAATCGAGCGCGGTCTTCCCCGGAAGACGTGTGCTTGTTGCGGGTTCCATGGCGCCCCTTGAAGATTGCTACAAACCCGATCTGGTTCCCGATGATGATGCCCTGCGCGGGGAACATGCCGAACTCGCCGGACGTCTGGCGGAGGCGGGAGTCGATTTTCTGCTCCTGGAGACGATGGGGACTCTACGCGAGGCGGCCGCGGCGGCTGAGGCCGCGCGGGGGACGGGGCTGGAGTTCGTCGTGAGCTTCCTCTGCAGGGGGGATGGATCTCTCTACGGCGGCGAGCCGCTCAGGGAGGCGGTCCAGCTTGTCATGGGGCTTTCGCCTGCGGCAATTTCTCTTAACTGTGTTTCCCCGGGCTCCATGGAAGTTTTGCTGGCCTACCTCCAGTCCGCACTCCGGGGGATTCCCGGCGGCGGGAATGTCCCGATCGGAGTCTATGCCAATGTCGGCGCGCCGGGGGGCGAACACGGCACCCGGTTCATCCGGGACGTCGGCCCCGCTGCCTACGCAGAGTTCGCCGTGTCGTGGGCACGCGCCGGCGTTTCATTCGTCGGCGGATGCTGCGGCACAACCCCGGAGTACATCCGGACGATCGCTGGAGCATTCGCATCGGAGAGAAGGACGCATGAGACATAAATACAGCAAAGAACTCTTCACGCACAAGACCGGAGGAGACCTGCCGACGATCGTCGTGGCGGAGAGTGAGAATTTCCAGTCCAAGTTCGTCGTGCAAAAGGTTCTCGAGTTGCGGGAACAGGGGGTACCGCTCAATACGATCGCCGTTCTGTTCCGCTCTGGATATCTGTCGTTTGATCTGGAGATCGAACTGAACAAGGCAAACGTCCCGTTTGTCAAGTTCGGCGGATTCAAGTTCATCGAGACCGCGCATATCAAAGATATGGTCGCGTACCTCCGCGTGCTCGAAAATCCGCGCGATGCGGTGGCATGGAACCGGATCCTTCTCCTCGTTGAAGGGGTGGGGCCGAGGACGGCGGAAAAAGTGATCGACGATGTCCTGGCACGGCGCGTCACGACGGCGGGGGATTCCTCCCGTACGCTTCCGGCGTTCTGGACCGGGTTCGCCGGGTACCCTGACAGGGTAAGCGACCTGTTCGGCGTTCTCAAGGACGCGAGCCCGTCGAACATCGCCCCGGCCGACAAGGTTCAAATGCTTCTCAATTACTACGAGCCGGTCTTCAAACGCCGCTACGACGATTTCAACAAGCGGCGAAAAGATCTCGAGATGTTCCAGCAGATCACCGAGCGCTACCGTTCGCTCGGGACGCTCCTGACCGACCTGGCGCTGGAACCCGCCACGGAGAGCGTCACAGACATCACCCCCCCGGGGACGGACGACGAGAAACTGGTCCTCTCGACGATACACAGCGCGAAGGGACTGGAATGGCACACGGTGTTCGTCATCTATGCGCTCGAAGGAAGGTTCCCGGCAAGCCGCGCGGCGGTGAGCGAGGAATCGATGGAGGAGGAACGGCGGCTTATGTACGTGGCCTGCACGAGGGCGCAGCAGAACCTTTTCATCACCTACCCCATCAACATCTACGACCGGGAATCGGGGCTTGTTCTCTCCAAACCCTCCCGGTTCATCGCAGGCCTCCCCGAGAATCTCCTGGACACGTGGGTTATTGACGAAGAATAAGTGGCGTTGTGTACCCCCGTAACTCCGCCCGATGATCCTCCGTACGAGGATGTGAAGGTACAATCCACATCTCACATCCCCCGGGAGGGAGTCATGAAAGGGAACAAACACAGTATCGTTGCCGCACTCTGCCTGGTCGCCAGCGGAATGCTTTCTACGACCCCCGCCTTCGCAGGGGAAAGTGACGACTATATCGGGTCGCTGGGGCAACAGAGGATCGATCTCATCGAGCAGAACATCGTCAACGCGCTGCAGAGCGACATCCCCGGCATGCAGGCCGATGCGGCGCAACTGGTGCGCGATCTCAGGAGCCTCAGGCCGGAACAATCGTTCGCCGACTGCGTGATCCCGCTGATGGCTATCGTGAAAGATGAAGGGGTCGATAGTGGTGCACGGATACTCGCCGCTCTCGCGCTCGATCAGCTGGAAAGCCCCATGGGGCACTTCGCCATCTCCAGGATGGCCTCGTTCACCTCCGACCCGAAGCTGAAGCATGTGTGCAGCTGGCTCACGTATGAGAGAAAAACCGGCAGGCACACCGAAGATAAAGGGATAGCATCGTTCGAGCCGCTCCAGGAAGGGGATGAATGAGCGCCCCCCTTCACGCAAAGAAGCGTTTCTGAATAAGCCCGGAGCGATCCGGGCTTTGCTTTGCCGGCGCCTTGACATTGGCCGGTTCCCCACGTACTTTTCCGTTCGCATCGACCCCGTCCATTCACCACCCTCTCAGGAGTTGAGACCATGTTCCGCATCCGCACGTTCGCCCCGCTTGCCGCAGCCTTCGCCCTGATCGCCGGGTGCACACCGTCCCGTCCGCCGTATCCCCCGACGGAAAAGAAGCCGGTCACCGATGCATATCACGGCACCAGTGTGGTGGACGATTATCGCTGGCTGGACGATCAGAACGACAAGGCGGTCAGCTCGTGGGTGGCGGCGCAGAACGCCTTCTCGCGCTCGCTCCTCGACAAGGTCGGCGCCCGCGGCGCGATCGCAGCACGGCTGAAACAGCTTTACGGGGAGAAATCGGTCTCGTATAACGCACGTTTCTACCGGGGGAAACTTTTCGCGACCAAATACCAGCCGCCGAAAGAACAGCCCTTTCTCGTCGTGATCGATTCGCCGGACGACCTCTCCTCGGAAAAGACCGTGCTGGACCCGAACATTCTCGATACGTCGGGGACGACCTCCATCGATTTCTACGTTCCCTCGCGGGACGGGAAACTCGTCGCCGTGTCACTCTCCAGGGGGGGGAGCGAGGACGGCGCGGCGTCGGTGTTCGAAACGGGAACGGGACGGAAGCTTGACGACGTCGTCCCGCGCGTGAATTATCCGACCGCCGGAGGGAGCATCGCGTGGAACGCCGATGCCTCGGGCTTCTATTATACGCGTTACCCGCAGGGGAGCGAACGCCCGGCGGGGGACATGAATTTCTACCAGCAGGTGTATTTTCACAGGCTCGGCACGCCGGCGGCGCGGGACCGTTATGTCACGGGAAGGGATTTCCCCCGCATCGCGGAGATATCCCTCTCGACGAGCGATGACGGCAGATACCTTATGGTGAGAGTCGCCAATGGGGACGGCGGGGAGTTCGCGTTTTACATGATGGGCCCCGGGGAACGATGGACCCGCATAGCGGAATTCACCGACAGGATCAAGGAAGCCCTGTTCGGGAAGGATGGGAAGATCTATCTCCTCTCGAACAGGGACGCACCCCGGGGCACCATCCTGACTGTCCCGATTGCCAAGCCGAAGATCGCTGCCGCAGTGACGATAGTCCCCGAGTCCGATGCCGTCATCGAGTCCCTGCTCCCGACGGGGGACCGCCTGTATGTCGTCGATCTTGTCGGCGGTCCGTCGCAGGTGCGCGTGTTCGACCTGAATGGGATGTTCAGGGGGATGCTTCCGACGGCACCGGTGGCGACCGTGTCCGGGCTCCTCTGCATGAAAGGGAACGAGATTCTCTACGGTACGGAGACCTATCTCGAGAACTTCGCATACTTCAAATACGACCCGAAGTCAAACGGCGCCGCCCGGACGCGTCTTGTCAACAGCTCGAGCGTCGATTTCAGCGATTGCGAGGTGGTCCGTGAATCCGCGACGTCAAAAGACGGGACGAAGATACCGATGACCATCATGCGCCGCAAGGGAACGGTCGCAGACGGGAACAGCCCGTTGTTGCTCTATGGCTATGGCGGGTTTGATATTCCCGAGGTGCCGCAATTCTCGGCGCGGAACCGGCTCTGGATGGACCAGGGGGGGATCTACGTTGACGCGAACCTCCGGGGAGGGGGAGAGTTCGGCGAGGCATGGCACGACGCCGGACGGCTGACGAAGAAACAGAACGTGTTCGATGACCTGATCGCGTGCGCGGAGTACCTGGTCGGGAAGAAGTATACCTCCCCTTCACGCCTCGCAATCGAGGGGGGGAGCAACGGCGGGCTCCTCATGGGGGGGGCGCTGACGCAGCGTCCCGATCTCTTCCGGGCCGTCGTGAGCCACGTCGGACTCTACGACATGCTCCGTGTCGAGCTCTTCCCGAACGGCGCGTTCAATGTGACGGAGTTCGGAACGGTGAAGGACCCCGAACAATTCAGGGCGCTCTACGCGTATTCGCCGTATCATCATGTCGTCGACGGAGTGAAGTACCCCGCCGTGCTGATGCTGACCGGAGACAATGACGGCCGTGTCGACCCGGCGAATTCACGGAAAATGACGGCCCGGTTGCAGGCAGCAACCGGTTCTCACTACCCGGTCATCCTGCGCACAAACGCGTCAAGCGGCCACGGATTCGGCAGCTCTCTGGACGAATTGATCGCACAGGACACGGACGTGTTCGCGTTCCTTTTCGATCAGCTCCGGGTTCCGTTCGAGATCAGGGCGAAAAACTGATGCCTCGGGATCGGTTCCGGTGCAGTCTCTTTACGGCACTGGCGCTCTGTTGTGCGTCCGGCGGCACGGTGGACGCTCAGACACCCCGGGAAATCATTTTCACGCGCGCCGATACGCTCCGGGGGATGCTCAGACCCGAGCGGACGTGCTACGATGTCAGGTGGTATGACCTCGACGTACGTATCGCGATTCTCTCTGGTTTGCGTTGATACGCGGGATGGCGACGGAGTTCCGGTACAGAACGATCACCACGGAGGACGTGGTCGCGTACATCAACAGGGGAACCGGGAGCGACTACACGTATTTCTTCGACCAGTATCTTCGCTACGCGAGTCTCCCGAAGCTCGAGGTCGTCCTTACGGCCACGAATGGCATCCTGTCGTGCCGGTACCGGTGGCGGGCGGAGGTGAAGGACTTTCATATGCCGGTCAAGGTGACCACCTCTCCCGGAACATTTGCGTTCATCCGTCCCACGGGTGAGTGGCAGACGATGGACCTCGGAACGATGGATCCGAAGTAGTTCCGGTTCGCGGATGACTGGTTCTACATCGACACGCAGATCAGGACCGTTTACCGGGCAGCGGAGTAAGGGGGGGAGCCATACTCATCCGGCAGTGACAACGAGTTTCAAGCCTTTCCCGGGGACGCTCATG
>DASVIU010000616.1:0-1705 GCA_036386275.1 Bacteroidota bacterium
TCATTAACCTCGGCAATGACACTGCGATTACGACTGGTGAGGGAATCAGGATCGTCGAAGAGATTCTGGGCAAAAAGGTCCAGATTCAACGGCTCCCCCGACGCCCGGGTGACCAGATCGCTACACAAGCGAACATCGCAAAAGCCCGGACGGTGCTTGGCTATGCCCCGCGCATACTGCCTGCCGCCGGTCTCGGTACAACTGTCGTCTGGTATCGTGACTACCTGCAACGGCATGCTCGACAATGAGAGGCAATGACAACACCGGCAGTCTCCAGGCGTGACATCCTGGTCCTCTCCCGCATTCCCGGCGTCGGTCCCGCACGCCTCCGGTCACTCATATCCCATTTCGATGGCACAGCGGCGATTCTTCAGGCTTCCCCGGGGGAGTTACTGAAAGCCGAGGGCGTGGACCGTCGCACTGCTCTCTCTATTGTATCCTATCTGCGACACGGAATACCACCGGCGGCAACCCAATTTGCCAACGACCAATTGCGGAGCATGGAACGGGCCGGAGGCAGATTCCTGACGTTCTGGGACGCCGAGTACCCGGAACATCTGAAACGCATCTACGATCCGCCCCCCTTTCTTTTTGTCACCGGCAGTCTAATTCCCCGGGATACCGCCGCTATCGCTCTCGTCGGCACACGCAACCCGACTGCATACGGGCTACGCATGGCGGAACGCTTTGCGATGGAGCTTGCCTCCAAAGGAATCACCATCGTCAGCGGATTGGCACGTGGTATCGACACGGTTGCCCACAGGGCTGCGCTGAAAGCCGGCGGCCGGACTGTTGCCGTCATCGGATCGGGAATAAACAATATCTATCCTACTGAAAACAGCGACCTGGCTCATCGTCTGGCTGCAAACGGCGCGTTGATGTCTGAGTTCATCATGGGAGCCAAACCGGATGCCACGAACTTCCCCCAGCGCAACCGCATCATCAGCGGTATGAGTCTCGGCACCGTCGTCGTCGAAACCGGCGTGGAAGGTGGCGCAATGATCACCGCCCGCCTGGCGCTCGATCAGAACCGTGAGGTGTTCGCCGTTCCCTCTCCGTTGAGTCCCGGTGGACGGAGCGGTACCAACCTGCTGATTCGCGAGGGGAACGCATCGCTCGTCGAATCAGTCGAGGATATTCTCCAGGAACTGGCCCCGAAGCTGAAGGGACTTGTCGCCGACCTTCCACTGCGACCCCAATCACCCCTTCCTCCTCTTACATTGTTCGAGCAAAAACTGATCGACGTGCTCGACGATCATCCCCAACATATCGACATCGTCGCCGAACATTCGGGTTTCACCACCGCAGAAGCCCTCGTGCACCTGCTTTCACTCGAATTCAAAGGTGTGGCACGACAGCTTCCCGGGAAACTCTTTCTCAAAGGGTGATTTCTTTCATTTTTCCAGAAATAATGGTATACTTGCGATGGTATGATTATTGTTGGTAATACTTTTGTTGACGAAGCCGTCACCTCCTCAGCCTTCTGTTGCGATCTTAAGGCCTGTAAAGGGGCATGCTGCTGCCTGGAAGGCGGGCGCGGCGCACCATTGACTGATGAGGAGGTCCCTCTCATCGCTACCGCTTTCCCGTTCGCGAAAGAGTATCTGGACGTTCGGAGCCTGGATGTGATCGACCGGGAGGGACTTGTGGAAGGATATGCGGGCAGTTTCGCCACAGTGTGCATCGGTCATCGGGAATGCGTTTT
>DASVIU010000617.1:0-4394 GCA_036386275.1 Bacteroidota bacterium
ATGAACGGCCGCCCGCTCTCTATCACCTGGGCGGAGGCGCACATCCCCGCGATCGTGGAAACGTGGTTTCTCGGCGTCCAGACGGGGAATGCCGTCGCCGACATCATCTTCGGGGACTACAACCCGTCAGGGAAGCTTCCGGTGACGTTCCCGCGGACCGTGGGGCAGGTGCCGTTCTATTATAATCATAAAAACACCGGGCGCCCGCCGGTGGACACAACGAGGTTCACCTCCCGGTACAGGGACCTCCCGAGCTCGCCCCTCTTCCCCTTCGGTTTCGGGCTCAGTTATACGACTTTTGGCTACAGCAACCTGACAGTCTCTCCCGGTGCCATTGACAGCGCCGGCACAGTCACTGTCGGCATACGGGTGAAAAACACCGGAGCCCGTGCGGGGGATGAAATCGTGCAGCTGTATGTGCGTCAGGATGTCGGGAGCGTCACGCGTCCGGTCAGGGAACTGAAAGGGTTTCGCAGAATCAGGCTTGCGCCGGGGGAGTCGCGGCAGGTGGAATTTTCGCTCCCGGGTCAGGACCTCCTGATGTACGACGCCGCGATGAGACGCGTGGTGGAGCCGGGGGGGTTCACGGTGTATGTCGGCACGAACTCCCGTGATGTGACGGAAGGGCACTTCAGCGTGAGGAAGAAAAACAACAGTCAATGACAGGACAGGATCATGGCGAAAATTGATGTGACGTTAGGGGTCGATATCGGCGGTACGAACACGAAGTTCGGTCTCGTGGACCGGGAAGGGAAATGCATCGCGGAGACGTCCATCACCACGAACGCCCAGGAGCCGGCGGAGAACCTTATTGCACGTTTGCACGAGAACGTCGTGGAAATGTGCCGGCCTCTGGGGGGGAAATACGAGCTGAGGGGAATCGGGATCGGTGCGCCCAATGCCAACTACTATCGGGGGACGGTCGAAAACCCTCCCAACCTGAGCTGGAAAGGGGTAGTGGATGTCTCCGCGCTCGTCAGGAAATACTACGACCTCCCCGTCGCAGTCACCAACGACGCCAATGCCGCTGCGCTCGGCGAGATGCTCTACGGCGCGGCGAAGGGGATGAAGGACTTCATTGTGATCACGCTCGGGACGGGGCTCGGCAGCGGCATCGTTTCGGGTGGCGAGCTGTTGTACGGCGCCGACGGGTTCGCCGGCGAGATAGGACACACGATTGTCGACCCGCAGGGGCGGGAATGCGGCTGCGGCCAGCGGGGGCACCTCGAGACATATGCCTCCGCCACGGGGATCTGCCGGACCGTCAGCGAGCTTGTCTCAGTCCGCCGCGGGGAGAGCGAGCTCCGTTCGATCGCCCCGCGCGACCTCACCTCGAGGATGATCGCCGATGCGGCGGGGCGGGGGGACGAAATTGCGAAAGAGGCATTCGAAATTACCGGGCGCATACTCGGCATGAAACTGGCGGACTCCGTGGCCCATCTGAGTCCGGAGGCGATAATACTGTTCGGCGGCCTGGCAGCCGCCGGACTGCTCATATTCGATCCGACGAAACGGTCGCTCGAGGAGCACCTCCTGCCGATATTCAAAAACAAGGTGAAGCTCCTCCCGTCGGGATTGAAGGAAGGGGATACCGCCGTCCTCGGCGCCAGCGCGCTGATATGGAACGAGATTCTCAAAAAACGAAAATGATGAGGAATGCAATGGAACGGTATAATCGGCTCTCAACAATACTTATCATGTGTCTTGCCATGAGCTCACCCGGGGGAACCGTCCGTGCACAGGGGGATATCGAAGGGAAGATCAGCGGGATGGTGAAACAGATGACGCTCGAAGAAAAAATCTCCATGCTCGGCGGGACCGGGTTCGATTCGAAGCCTGTCCCCCGGCTCGGCATCCCCTCGTTGAATATGACCGACGGACCCGTCGGTGTCCGCTGGCAGAAGTCGACTGCGTTTCCCGCCAGCATAGCGATGGGCTCGACATGGGATCCATTGCTCATCCGGCGTGTCGGCGAGGCGCTGGGTCTCGAGGCGAAAGCCAGAGGGCGAAACATGCTCCTGGGTCCCTGCATCAACATCAACCGGGTTCCCGTGGGAGGGAGGAGCTTCGAGAGCTTCGGCGAGGACCCGTATCTCATGTCGCGCATGGCGGTCGGGTACATCAAAGGGGTCCAGTCACAAAAGGTCATTGCCTGCGCCAAGCATTTTGCCGCCAACAACCAGGAGTTTGAACGGACGACGATCGACGAAAAAGTGGATGAACGGACGCTGAGGGAGATATACCTTCCCGCTTTCAAGGCGGCGGTCCAGGAGGGGGGAGCCCTGTCGGTCATGTCGGCCTACAACAAGCTGAACGGTCACTGGTGCAGCGAGAATGCGGACCTCCTGACCGGCATACTCAAGAAAGAGTGGGGGTTCAGCGGTTTCGTTGTGTCGGACTGGGGGGCGGTGCACAGTACGGCCCTGACAGCAAATGCGGGGCTCGATATTGAGATGCCGACGGGGGATTTCCTGAACGACCGTCTCCTCACCCCCGCCCTGAAGAACGGCACGGTGAGCGAGTCGGCCATCGATGACAAGATCACCCGCCTGCTCCGCGTGATGTACACGGCCGGCCTTTTCGAGCCGCACCCTGTGTCTGTCATCACCCCGGTCGACTCTCCCGGACACGGACCGCTCGCCCGTGCGGTAGAATCCGCCGGCATAGTGCTTCTGAAGAACCGGAACAGCGTTCTCCCCGTCGATCCGTCAACCGTGCATTCCATAGCTGTCATAGGTCCCAATGCCGCGGTGGCGAGGACCGGAGGGGGAGGGAGCGCGTATGTGACGGCGTTCTATGGCGTGAGCCCGCTCGAGGGGATCAGATCAAGAGCCGCCGGAAACATAGCGATACACCCGGCGGCTGGCTGTCTCATGGCCGGAGACATTCTCGCGGTGGAATCGACCGCGCTCCGTCCCCCCTCACCCGTTGAAGGGATGACCGGGCTCGAGGGGGAGTATTTCGCCAACCAGGAGTTCCGTGGGGTCCCCGCCTTGACCCGGATCGACAGGCAGGTCAACTTTGACTGGGGAGGGGACGCGCCGGCCGGAGGGCTCCCGCAGGATCACTTCTCGGTCCGCTGGACGGGATCGATCGTCCCCCCGGAGACGGGGGATTTTGAAATAAGCATAAGGAGTGACGACGGCTCCCGGCTCTACATCAACGGAGAGCTCTTCATCGATAACTGGGGGGATCATGCGGGGGTCACAAGGAGCAGGCCGATCAGGTTCGAGAAGGGGAAAGAGGTCGCCGTGAAGCTCGACTACTACGAGAATGAGGGTGGTGCCCTCGTGCAACTCGGATTGCAGCCGGCGCACAACGACCTCCTGGCTTCCGCAGTCGAACTGGCGAAAAAAGCCGACCTTGCGATCGTGTGCGTCGGGAATTCAAATGAGATAGAGACTGAAGGGGTCGACCGCGGTTCCATTTCCCTTCCCGCAGGACAGGACGAGCTCGTGGAAGCGGTCGCAAAGGCAAACCCCCGTACCGTTGTGGTCCTTACAACGGGGGCGCCCGTACTTATACCGTGGGTCGACCGGGTCGCCGGGATTGTCCAGGCATGGTTTGGAGGCCAGGAAGAGGGGAACGCCCTTGCCGATGTGCTCTTTGGAGACGTCAACCCCTCGGGAAAGCTCCCCGTCACGTTCCTCAAGGCGTGGGAAGACACACCGGCCCTCGCCTCCTACCCGGGCCGCGAAGGGAAGACGGAATACACGGAAGGGATATTCGTCGGATACCGCTACTTCGACAGGGAAAAGAAGGAGGTGCTCTTCCCGTTCGGCCACGGGCTTTCGTACACGAAGTTCTCGTACGGGCCGGTGAAAGTCTCGGCCCCCCCCGGCCGGTCAAAATACGCCCGGGAGGTCCGTCTTGAAGTGACGAACAGCGGGGATCGTCCGGGCCAGGAAGTCGTGCAGATCTATGTCAGCGACCGGCACGCACCCGTTCCCCGCCCCCCCGCGGAGCTGAAGGCGTTTCGAAAAGTGTCCCTTGCCCCGGGGGAGAAGAAGACCGTCCTGCTCACGCTCGATGAATCGTCTTTTGCATACTTCGATGCCGCCTCGGGCAGGTGGACCGTGGCTCCGGGAACGTTCGAGGTTCTCGCCGGGAGCTCCTCCCGCGATATCCGTTCCCGTGCAATGACCGAAATCCGGTAGGAAGATCCATGAAAACCGCGCTCCTTGCATTCTCGATTCTCCTTGCGTGGTCGGCGTGGGCGCAGGATTCGATTCCGTTCGCGGAGTTCTTTGTGGATTCGACGCTCCGGATCGATTACTACCACGCCGGGTCGAAGACGGAGGAATTCATCACTCTCGACCGCCTCTACAGGCAGGGTGTCTGGGGAGGGAGCACGCATCATCTGCTTGATCCATTCAATCTCGGACGGTACGCCG
>DASVIU010000618.1:0-1660 GCA_036386275.1 Bacteroidota bacterium
AGGTGATCGAGAATCGCGGTGTAGGTCGCCGGGGGGACCGTGTTGACGGTGTCGGAGCCGATGAGCGTCTCGACGTACAGGAGGTCGCTGTAGGCGGGGTTCTTCGTCCCGGTACTGGCCCAGAGCGGCCTCTGGACTTTCGCCCCTTTCGCACGGAGCGGGGCGAAACGGGGGCTTTCAAATATTTCCTTGAACGCCTGATAGACGAGTTTCGTATTCGCCACCGCAACCTTGCCGAGCAATCCCTTCAAGGGGGAGGCGGCGGCCGGGTCTTTCTCTCCGGCGATCTTCTTCCCCAGGAGATCATCGACGAGCGTGTCGATGCGGCTGACAAAAATGCTGGCGACGGAGGCGATGCCGGCGACCGGTTTCCCCTCTTTCGCGCGGAGTTCGAGTCCCTCGATGTAGGCTCCGGCCACTTCCCGGTACCGCTGGACCGAGAAAATGAGCGTGACGTTGATGTTGTACCCTTCGCTGATCGCCCGGGTGATCGCCGGAAGCCCTTCTTTTGTCGCAGGGATCTTGACCATGACATTTTTCCGGTCGATCAGAGACGCAAGCTGCCGGACCTCCGCGTTCGTCGCCTGCGTGTCCCGTGCCTTTGTCGGCGTCACTTCCACGCTTACGTAGCCGTCCCCTCCGCCGGTCCGGTCGTAGGCGACCCTGAGGACATCGGCCGCCATCTGAATGTCTTTCACCATGAGGGCCTGAATGATCTCCGCAGTCGGGGCCCCCGGGTTCTTCGTCAGGATCTCGCGGAGCTGCGCGTCGTAGTCGGTGCTCCCCGATATCGCCTTGTCGAATATGGTCGGATTGGACGTCATCCCGAGCAACCCTTCGTCAACAAGCCGGCGCAGCTCGCCGCTCGTGACGAGCGAACGGCTGATGTTGTCGTACCAGATGCTCTGGCCGAGTTCTTCGAGCTGCTTCAGTGCATTCTTCATCGCCGATCGCTCCTACCGCTGGTTCAGTTCAATGTCCCGTGTTTTCGCGACACGCCGTACGTGGCGTTCGTCATTCGAAAATCGTGCTGCGAGAAATGCCCTGCAGATCTCCAGTGCCGGAGCCGTGCCGATCACGCGCGCCCCTAGGCAGAGGACATTCATGTCGTCGTGTTCGACTCCCTGGTGGCCGGAATAGGTATCATGGCACGTGCCGGCGCGTATTCCCTTGATCTTGTTTGCGGCAACACAGGCGCCAACGCCGCTCCCGCACACCAGTATTCCCCGTTCGGCCCTTCCCGTGAGGATCGCCTCGCCGAGGGCCCGCGCATAGTCCGGATAGTCGACAGGTTCCCGGTTCTTGGTCCCCAGATCGACGAGCTCGTGCCCGTCTTGCGTCAGGGCGGCGATGAGCCACTGTTTCATGTCGAACCCTGCGTGATCTGCTGCGAAGGCAACGGTCATTGGAGAACCTTTCGCGCGGCGGCCACGACCGCCCCGGCCGTAATGCCAAACCCTTTGTAGGCGTCTTCCGCCGGCGCCGAAGCACCGTACGAGCTCATTCCCACAAACGCCCCCCGCATGCCGATGTATCGCTCCCATCCGAATTTCACCCCCGCCTCAACCCCGACGCGGGCCGTCACCACCGGCGGAAGGACGCTTTCCCTGTACGCGTCCGGCTGATTCTCGAAAAGTTCCCACGAGGGAAGGCTCACTAC
>DASVIU010000619.1:0-3332 GCA_036386275.1 Bacteroidota bacterium
CCAGGCTTCACCGTGCGAAGGGAGAGGCGTTGCGGTGTATGCGATCTCCCGGCCGTCGGGGGAGAAGCAGAAATCGATCCCCCCGGAAAAGGTCTCCGAAGTGGGAACGGCGTCCCGGTCACCGGGCGTGACATCACGAGGCTCCCCGCCGATCGGCTGGACGAATATGTGCGCCCGTTTCCCCTCCACCCACCTGTTCCAGTGGCGGTACATCAGGTGGGTGATGAGCCGGGCCTTCACCGTTCCGTTTTCCCTCTCCTCCAGCTTCTTCCGGTTCAGCGCATCGCTTTCCCTGAAGGGAAGGGAAGAGAACTCGGGGGACACCTCTGAAACAAACGCAATGGATTTCCCGTCGGGGGACCAGACCGCCTGTGATGCGCCGGTGGAGAGCGTCGTGAACTGCTGCGGGTCCCCCCCCTCCGTGGCCAGCAACCAGATCTGTTGTGTGCCGGACCGGGATGATTCGAACGCAATCCACTTGCCGTCGGGGGACCACGCCGCGTTTCCATTGAACGACGGGTTGTTCGTCAGCTCCCTTTCCGTGCCGCCGTCGAGCGGGGACATCCGCAGAGCCGTTGTGTTCTTGTTTGCCGCCCGATCCGCCGTCGTGACGTTATAGGCAACCCATTTCCCGTCCGGGGAAAGCGCAGGAGACGCTATCCTCTTCATGGCAAAAAAGTCCCCGATAGCGAGCCCCCGTCTTGCCTGTGCGGGAGAGAGGATCACGGAGCCGGCGAGAACGAGTGCCGAGAGGGCGAAACCCTTTGATGTCATCGGGACTTTCCTGATGGGTGTGGGTGGTGTTCCGTCACGTCACTCTCTGTTGAAATTCTTCCACATCATCGACTCCACCGGCTTCTCCGTCCGCTGCGTGTACTTCGCGGAAGCTTTGGTGTCGTACGGAGTGCCGATTTCCCCTGAGATCTCAAAGTAAATAAGCTGTCCTATCGGCATGCTGTGGTAGACCCTGACGGGCTGCTTCACCGATATTTCCAGCGTCCATGTGTTGCAGAAGCCGATGTCCCCTTTTCCCGCCGTGGCATGGATATCGATCCCCAGCCTCCCGATGCTGCTCTTTCCTTCCAGGAAGGGGACATGCCGGTGCGTCTCTGTATACTCTTCGGTCACCCCCAGGTAGAGCCGGTGGGGGAGGAGTATGAGGCCGTCGTCGGGGATATGAAAATGATCGATCTCGTTGTGCACCTTTGCGTCCAGGATATCGCTCCGGTAGACCGCCAGGTGCTTTGCGAGGTGTACATCATAGGAATTCGATCCGAGGTGTTTCCTGTCGAAAGGGGAGATGACGATCGTCCCTTTTGCCATTTCGGCGAGTATGGATGTATCGGTCAGTATCATGATGCTGGAGACGTGAGGGAAGAGAAGTGTCCCAATGTAGAAAAATCGGCAGGAAAATCAAAGATGGGCGGAAACATCCGGTGCCGTGTCCACGTCGAGAGACCCGTCAGGCCATGGAAGCGTGACGAGTTCCTCCGCGTGCGCGAGCAACACCCGTTTTGCTCCCCTGTCCCCTTTGAGAAGAAGAAGCTCCCCGAACAGAGCGCGAGGAAAGAGGGCCGGGACCCCCGCGGATCCGCCGTAGGCGCTTGCAACGGGGCGCTCCGGCGCCCGTCCAAATGCATCGATCAGCGCATTCAGATGCCCCGCCGTTAACCGGGGTTGATCACATACCATCAGGAGAACCCCGTCGGACGCAGGAGAGAGGGATGTGATCGCGTGGCGGATTGACGAGCCGATGCCATCACGCCAGAGGGGATTTTCCAGCACACGCACGCGGAGCCCGTCAAGGTCGCTCCGCATGCCCGGGGCGTCGTGCCCGAGAACCGTCAGAACCTCATCGGCGCGCGAGCCACACGCCGTCTCGGCAGCGCGCCGGAGCAACGACTGTCCATGGAATTGCACGAGCTGTTTCGGCCTGCCGAGGCGCGAGGAGCCGCCGGCTGCAAGTATGACCGCCGTGATGTTCACCGGTGAATCGGACCCTCCCGGTGGCGGAGGGGCGTGCCGGGTCGTTCATGCAGCGTCGCCTGTATCTCGGCGACGATCGCAAGGGCGATTTCCTCGGGGGTTTCGGCTCCGATGTCGAGCCCGACCGGGGAATGGAATCGCGCCATTTCATCTTCCGTCGGTATGATCCCTTCCTCGGCCAGCCGCCCCAGGAGCAAGTCCGCCTTCGCGCGGGGCCCGAGAAGACCGACGTATGTTGCCGATGACGCGAGCAGCGACCTGACGAGTGCCACGTCATTCTCGAAGTTGTGTGTCATGATCACCGCCACCGCCCCCCGTGGGACGGCGAATTCATCGCGGGCCTCTCCCGGGCGGGCCAGCACCAGTTCATCGGCCCAGGGGAACAACTCCTGTGTGAGGTAGCCTGCCCGCCAGTCCACAACCGTCACGTGCCAGCCCAGTTCCTTCGCCATGCGCACGAGCGGTGTGGCGTCCGGTCCGGCGCCAAACACGAACAGCGCAACGGGGGGGGGAAGATACTCGATAAATGCTTCCGCCTCTCCTCCGGGGAGAGAGACTGTCAGTTGCGAGGATTTCTGTGTGGCGAGTGCGCTGGCGCAGGCGCGCACGAGCGCCCCGGTCAGAGAATCATCCGGGGTCCCGCCTTTGGGAGTGATTCCCTCTCTGAGGAACACACGGGATCCCGCCGTCTCTCCGGTGATACCGGTCAGGGCGAAGGGGGAGGCGATTGCGCCGGCGCATCGCATGCGGCGGCACTCCTGGATGAACTCCAGTACACTGCTTTCCTGCGTGCCGGAAACCCGCTCGAGAAACACGTCGGCGATGCCGGTGCAACCGAGGCCGAGACCCCAGAGCAGATCGTCCGGCGACGTGGAGTCGTAGCGCACCAGGAGCGGCTTCCCCGTGACGATGACCTCCGCCGAACGCTCGCGGAGATCGCTTTCCAGGCACCCGCCGCTGATGAGTCCTGCGGAACGGCCGTCGCCGGTCACCAGCATGCGAGCCCCCGGCCTTCTGTAGGTGGAACCGGCCGTCCTGACAACGCTTGCCAGGACTCCGGTGCCGCCGGTGGCGCGGAGCGATTCATAGAGTGAAAAGATGTCAGCGTGCTCTTTCGTGGACGTACTCTTTCGAACGTGCAGTTGTGCGGATCAGGTCCCACGCCGCATCGACATGCCGCTGTGTGACGTTGGTCTGGCTTGCCACAAGACGGAGTGCGAAGCGGCCATTCAATTTCGTATGGGTCATGAACAGGCGTCCGGAGTTGTTCAGTTCTTCCAGAAGCGCGGAATTCATCGTGTCGAGTGTCGCCGCATCGTCGGTCCCCGCGGGGTGGTAACGGAAAC
>DASVIU010000620.1:0-2486 GCA_036386275.1 Bacteroidota bacterium
TTCACCGGTCCTGGGGGATTCTGCCCCGGTGGAATTCTGATCGGTGAGGACATCTTGGAGCGTACGCCGGTCGATCTTTGCGCCATCGATCCCTTTGATGACCGACTCAAACGCGTCGTTCTCCCTGAAGTTCGTCGGAAAGAACTGTCGAACCTGCTCGTAGTCGTACACGTAGTCAAAAAAAAGGTCGGAGAATCCACCCGCGGCCGGGGGGAGAGTCCTGTAGTCGATCCATTCCATGATTGCGGGTTCCAGGGGGTTATCGGAGCTGTCGTTCAATCGGGTTCAAATATACTTCAATCCTTCGGGAGAAGCAAACGGCGTTGAGTTTCTTTACACTTATCGGCATTTCAGAGACACTACATGAAGTTATCAGCATTACTTGTTGACTTTGCGATTAGACTTGTGTACATTTACGGGTAAGTTCCTTCGAATACGCTCCTGCGGCGTCGCAAATACGAACATCTGACTCTGTTGGTCTTCAATGTTGCATTGTGTACCGTTCTTCAGCCTTCACTCTTGTCCCGCGCGCGACGCCCGAAATGACAGTGCCCCCCTTTCTTCTTTCCTGATTCTGAAATTACCGTCTGAATTTTCATCGCCGACGACATATCCGTCTGCCCATACGCTGAGACTTGACCATGGCCGATGACCAGAACATAAACGTCCAGCCCCCGGCCGCTCCTCTCCCCGCTCCCGGTGTGCAACCTGCGCCGCCGAAGCCGCCTGTCCAGGAGGTGAGGAAGCCCAGGCAGGACAAGCCGCCGGAAAACGACAGGGGGATCTGGCGGATGAGCCGCAAGAGCTTCCTGAACGTTGCGGGATGGTTTGCTGTTCTTTCGTTCATAGGGACGGCGACAATCGGGGCGCTCCGGCTCATGGTACCGCGCGTGCTGTACGAGGCGCCATCCGCGTTCAAGGCAGGATTTCCCGAAGATTTCGTGGTGGGAGAGGTGAACGAAAAGTACAAGGATGATTTCAGAGTGTGGATCGTCAGGGAGACAGAGGGCTTTTACGCGCTCTTGGCGATCTGCACGCATCTGGGATGCACGCCCCGCTGGCTCCCGGCGGAGGACAAGTTCAAGTGTCCATGCCACGGGAGCGGGTACCACCGGGACGGGGTCAATTTCGAGGGTCCCACCCCACGCCCGCTGGAACGCCTCAGGATCACGCTGGATGACGACGGCCAGATACTCGTGGACCGGAGCATCAAGTTCCTCTATGAAAAAGGGGAGTGGTCGAAACCCGGGGCATATTTGAAGTACAACGGCTAGACAGGAGGGAACCGGCACGATGCTCGGCATACTCGACACGCTGCGGGAGAAGATGCAGAAGACGGAAGTCTACAAATCCGTGTTCCGCCACAATTACCAGGACACCCAGCGGAACAGGGCGCTGCAGATCGTTGACAACGTCTTCCTGCACCTTCACCCTGTCCGCATCTCGCGGCATGCGACAAATATCGGGTTCACATGGGGAATGGGAGGGATAACGTTTCTCCTGTTCATCGTCCTCACGGTCACGGGCGTGATACTCATGTTCTATTACCGTCCGGCCGCCGAGTACGCGTACGATGACATGAAGTACCTGATGAATGATGTGGCATTCGGACCCCTGATGCGGAACATGCACCGGTGGGCCGCCCATGCGATGGTGATCACCGTGATGCTCCACATGTTCCGCGTGTTTCTCACCGGGTCGTACAAGGCCCCGCGCCAGTTCAACTGGGTGGTCGGCGTCATACTCCTCACGCTGACCCTCTTCCTGAGTTTCACCGGCTACCTGCTCCCCTGGGACCAGCTTGCAATCTGGGCGGTGACAGTGGGGACCAACATGGCGCGTGCGACCCCGCTCCTCGGGCACGAGGGACCGTTCGGCCCCGAGCTGGGCATGAAGATCAACAACGACGTCCGGTTCGTCCTGCTGGGGGGGACGCAGGTCGGTCCCCCGACGCTGCTCCGGTTCTACGTTCTCCATTGCATATTCCTCCCGCTCGTCGGGTCCACGCTGATGATCGTCCATTTCTGGCGCATCAGGAAAGACGGCGGCATCTCGGGGCCCGATCCGGACGCGAAGAAGAACTGACGCCACAAGAGACCAACAGAAAGACGCACCGACGATGCACCACCTGATTACGATACTCTCCAAGCCCGACAACGTCCCGATCGTGCTCATGCTGGTCCTGACGATCTTCTACACCTGGCACTCGTTCTCGAAGGCGTCGAAGAACGACCGGCAGGGATCCCCCGACGAAGCCATGCTTTCGGACAAGGTCCAGGTCTGGCCCTATCTCGTCAAAGTGGAGTTCCTCGCGGCGCTTCTCGTCATGGCGATACTCACCGTCTGGTCGATTACGCTGAACGCCCCCCTCGAGGCGCCGGCGAATCCGTCGCTCACGCCCAACCCTTCGAAGGCCCCCTGGTACTTCCTGGGTCTGCAGGAGATCCTTGTGTATTTCGATCCATGGATCGCGGGGGTCACCATCC
>DASVIU010000621.1:0-5024 GCA_036386275.1 Bacteroidota bacterium
CCACTCCCTTGTTCAGCATCGATTCATAGTTGCCAAGTTCTGCATATCCTGCCGCGTACATCCAGTTTGCATATGCGTCTTCTGAAGGGTATGCGTTGTAATACTTCTCCCATAGTTGAGCGAGTTTCGCGTAGGTGGTGCTGTCGTAAATGACCAGTCTCTTGCTGACGATTTTCTCCGGCCTCTCAACTTCTTTCGGGGCTCTTTGACATGCTGACCCGGGAAGGGTCGCCAGTATCATCACGATCACGGCAAGGCGAGTTGGTTTCATCAACAGGTCTCCAGTCGGGGTTTATGAGGTGCAATTCCCGGCGACATCAGCCGCCTCTCATGAGTATAATCCTTGAAATCGGTTTTTGTTCAATCTTCCCGGGCGATCCTCCAGATCCCTGCAATATAAGCTTTCCCTTCTCATTCATTGAATCAATCTCCCGGATTTCGTATCTTCTCTCCTCATCCTTCCCGATCCACTCTAGCACGCTGGCCGCGACGTGGGTAAAATAGCAGTTGTCCTCTCCGGTGGTGGCGCCCGGGGCGCTTTTCAGGCGGGCGCCCTGATCGAGCTGCTCGGTTACTTCGAAAAGACCGGACGGCGGATCAACATACTCTCCGGCACTTCGGTCGGTGCCCTCAACGGCATGAGCATCGCCCAGGCAGCCGACCTCCGTGCGGCGGCGCTCGACATCGAACAACAGTGGACGCATCTCACCAACCCCGATGTATACAAAATCCGAGGCTGGGAGATTTTCGGGCTCATACTGAAATTTGTCACCACACGGATGGACCGGTGGCCCATGGTCCCCGGCGCCGACTCCCTCTTCGACAACACACCCCTCTACAACAAATATATCATGGGATACTTCCGCCATGACCTGGTGAGGGCCCGGAGGACCGTGGATCAGTTCTACGTGTCGCTCAGCTCCCTTAACACCGGCGCGGCCTATGTCCGGTCGATTACGGACGAACCGGATACGAGCAAGGCCATGGAGTACATCATGGCATCCACGATTACGACCGTGGCGTATTCTCCGGTGCGGACGATCGTCGACGATCCTCGGATCCCCCCGCCCCTGCGGGGGATCAGGCAGCTGTACGCCGACGGCGGGATCTCAAACAAGACGCCCCTCAAGAGCGTGCTCCAGTTCGGCGGTGTGAGCGAACTGTACGTCGTCAACACGTATCCCTCGTACCCCAACATCACGGAGCCCAGCATCCGGGCGGTCTTCCCGAACGTCTTTTCGATGCTCATCCGGACCGCCGTGGAGCTTCTCCCGAACCTCTATTTCCTGAGGGACATGCAGACGGTGAAGGACGTCAACAACGATCTGACGACGTACGAAGACCTCAAAGCGAAAGTCCTGGCTGCATCAAGAGGAGAGGCGAGTGTGGAAATCGAGAAGATCTTTCAGGGAATGGAGGAGAGGTTTTCGTTTAAAGAGGGGGGGAAGCAGGTGGTCAATCCGGTCATCATAGCGCCCGACGAAGAGCTCCCTGTCCAGGACACCGAGTTCGTCCAGCCGAAGCTGGGCGAGACACTGGAGATGGGGAGAGCCAAAGCCCGAAGCGTCCTCTCCGCTTTGTCCTGAATCGTGACGCCAGCGGTGGCGCCACTCCGTCTCACCCCAGCCGTATCCTGAACGTCGTCCCCGCCCCGGGCGCACTCTGCTTCACAAAGAGTTTCCCCTTGTGATAATCCTCGATGATCCTCTTGGACAGGCTCAGGCCCAGTCCCCACCCGCGCTTCTTCGTGCTGTAGCCGGGCCTGAACACTTCCTTGTGAAATTTCGGATCGATCCCCTTGCCGGTGTCGATCACGTCGATCGTCGTCTTCCCCACGACCTGTGACATCCGGAACGTGATACTGCCTGCGGCCCCTTCCATGGCGTCGAGGGCGTTCTTCATCAGGTTCTCGATCACCCACTCAAACAGCTCCCTGTTGATATCGGCCCGGAACTCGCCGGGGGTCTCGATCTGGAGATCCACCTTTTTCCCGGAACGAGGTATCCGCTTGGCGATATAGGTGATCACCCCCTGTATCACCTCGCTCACGTTCTCCTCCTTCAGCTCGGTGCGTGAGCCGATCTTCGAGAAGCGGGCGGCAACTTTGTTGAGCCGCACGACGTCCTGCTCCATCTCCTGCAGGCTCTCGATCACGCCCGGCATCCCCGCCCCCTCGGTCTTTGCCCGGTCCAGCCATCCGATCATGCTCGAAAGGGGAGTTCCGAGCTGGTGCGCGGTCTCCCTCGCCATCCCCACCCAGATGTTGCTCTGCTCGGTCCTCTTGACATAGCTGAACCCGACGTAGGCGACGATGATGAACACCGCGGCGAGTATGATTTCCAGCACCGGGAGCCAGCGGAGCTGTGCGACAAGCTCCGACTCGCCGTAGTGCACGTAGTTCAGGACCACGGAGTCGTACGGGGCGACTTTGATCGGAGTGTTCTCTTCGTCCATCTTCCGCAGAAGCTTCGACGCGTACGCAAGCTGTTGCTCACTGCTCAGCGTGCTGTCCATGCTGATGTTCTTCCAGTATCCCTGGATGGGCAGGTTCGCCGAATCGGTGAGTATCACGGGGAAATCGACAGTCCTGATCACCTCCTCGAACAGAAACGTGAAATCCCCCGAGGACGAGCGCGGACTCGATATGTACTCGTACGATTTCGCGTAGAGCCCCACCACCTGCCGCTCCCGTTCGAGAAGCTGATGCGTGATCCGCTGGGAGTAGAAGAGGGTCCCCAGCACGAAGAGGGAGGCGAACGCCAGGAGTGCGATCTTGAATTTTCCCGCCTGGCCGAGGGGGAGACCGGAGAAGGGGTTCTTCATAACGTCGTGTCAGGAGAGGGTGATTGTCTGGTCCCGTCGCGGGCCGACGGACACCAGCCAGACCTTTGTTCCCGTGATGCGCCCGAGCGATTCAACATAGGCGCGGGCGTTCGGCGGGAGATCGCCGACCGTCGTGGCCGCAGCAATGTCCGAGCGCCACCCTGGGAGTGTTTCGTACACCGGGTGCACGCTCTCGAGCGTCTTGGCGTCCGTCGGGAATGAGCGGAGCCGCTTCCCGGACGCCTCATAGGCGACGCACACCTTGATCTCGTCGAAGTCGTCCAGCACGTCAAGTTTCGTGACGGCGATGCGCGTGATTCCGTTGACCATCGCGGAGTATTTCAGGGCCACGGCGTCGAACCATCCGCAGCGCCGCGGGCGTCCCGTCGTTGAGCCGAACTCGTGCCCGAGGGTGCGGAAGCGCTCCCCGGTCGCGTCCTCGAGCTCGGTGGGGAACGGTCCGTTCCCGACCCGCGTGGAGTACGCCTTGACCACGCCGAGGACGTCGTTGATCGCCGTCGGGGGTATCCCGAGGCCGGTGCACGCCCCCCCGGACGTCGGGTTCGACGATGTGACGTAGGGATAGGTCCCGTGATCGACGTCCAGCAGCGCCCCCTGCGCCCCTTCGGCGATAATCCGTTTTCCGGCGGCAAGCGCGGTGTTCAGGTACAGGGAGGTGTCGGTGATATACTCGTCGATCTGCTTGTCGAAGTCCTGGTACTCCGCGATGATCGCCTCGATGTCGAGCTTCGATTCGCCGTAGATCTTTGTCAGGATCTGGTTCTTTTCGTTGATGTTCGCGGTGAGCTTCCGGGCAAGCTCGTCCCGGTCGAGGAGGTCCACGATCCTTATCCCCGATCGCATCGCCTTGTCGATGTAGGCCGGACCGATCCCGCGTCCCGTCGTCCCGATCCTGTCGGATGTCTGCTCCCTCGCCGCATCCAGCAGTTTGTGGTACGGCATGATCAGGTGTGCGTTGTGGCTGACGAGAAGCCTGCCGGTGACGCTGACCCCCGCTTGCCGGAGCTGCTCGATCTCGCTCATGAGCGCCACAGGGTCGATCACCACACCGTTGCCGATCACGCAGGTGATGTTCTCATGGAACATCCCTGAGGGGATCAGGTGGAGGATGTACTGCTTGTCGCCGATGCAGACCGTGTGGCCGGCGTTGGCTCCTCCCTGGTAGCGGGCGACGATGTCGGCCCTCTCCGAGAGCATGTCCACCACTTTCCCTTTTCCTTCATCGCCCCACTGGGCGCCGACGATAATCTGGACTGGCATGTCGCATCAGGCGTGCTGTGAAACAACGGTACGGGCACAAAAAACCCCCGGCCTTTCCCGGAGGAAAGGTGGGGGATTTTCAGGCCGGAAGCAATTACTGCGGAAAACTTGCCACCGCGTCGTCGATCGTCGGGTATGTCGCGAGCACCTTCCCCAGCCGTGTGATGGTGATCAGGGCCAGGATCTTCGCCGAAGCCCCGGCGATTGCGAGGCCCCCGCCGGCGGTCTTCAATGTGCTGGCGCCTCCGATAAGTATGCCGAGACCCGAGCTGTTCATGAACTGCACGTCGCGGAAATCGAGGACGACCCTCGTGCTCCCCTTCCCGACCAGTTCATGGAACATGCTGTTGAGCGCAGTCGCGTCCGGTCCCCCCATGAGGTTTCCCTGGAGTCCGATGACGGTGACGGGGCCGCGCTGTGTTGTCGTGAAGTTCATATCCGATCAATCGATCAGTTTGCCCTGTGTTTTCGTTTTGGTGACCACCTCGACCACCAGGGCGCTGGCGATGTAGATAGAGGAATACGTCCCTGTCACGATCCCCACGAGCGATGCGAACGCAAAACCGCGCGTCACCTCCCCGCCGAACACGAGGAGGACCGAGAGGACGACAAAGACGGTGCCGGACGTGATGATGGTCCTGCTCAGCACCTCGTTGACGCTCTTGTTGATGAGCGCGACAAGGTCCATGCTCTTGAAAAGTTTCTGGTTCTCCCGGATACGGTCGAAAATGACGACGGTGTCGTTGTTGGAGAGCCCGACGAGCGTCAGGAATGCCGCTACCATCGTCTGATTGAACTCGAGGTTCAGGTGAGGGATCAACCCGTCGAATATGGACACAAGCCCCAGCGTGAGGAGCACGTCATGGAAGAGTGCGGTAACCGCGCCCGCCGCCCAGAGAAACTTGAACCGGAATCCCAGG
>DASVIU010000622.1:0-4707 GCA_036386275.1 Bacteroidota bacterium
TGAGCGCGAAGGCGACCCCGCCGACATCCACGACAATTTCCGTGGGGGTTTTTGCCGCGAGTTTTCCCGTAAGTCGTGCGATCACCGGACGACCCTTTCCGGATGCGCGGCCACGAAGGATGACCAGTTGCGGTGCTTCACCGAAGAGCCGGAGAGCCTGTGCATGTGGCAGAGTGCGATCGCGACGGCGTCCGATGCATCCAGGCTCATTGGCGCGTTGTCGAGTGAGAGGAGTGACCTGACCATAAACCGCACCTGCTCCTTGGAGGCCGTTCCATTCCCTGCGACCGCCTTCTTCACCTCCCGGGGAGAGTACTCTGTGACGGCCAGGCCCCGTTCGATCGCGGCCAGCATCGCCACCCCGCGGGCATGCCCGAGCTTGAGCGCCGACTGTGCGTTCTTTCCGTAAAACGCCGATTCGATCGCGAATTCGTCCGGACGGTGGCGGTCGATCACCTCGATGATCCCCCCGTGGATGCGGCGAAGGCGCAAAGCCATCGGCGAAGCCGCGTCGTTCCTGATCGAGCCGCAATCGACAAGCGTCAGGCGTCCCCCGGTCCTGGCGACGATGCCGTAACCTGTTGCGAGCGTCCCGGGGTCGAGGCCGAGGACGACGACGGTCCCTGTGCCCGGCCGTGCCTGATCCCGTTCAACTGTTGAGCGACGCAAGTTCTTTGTCGTCGATGTCGAAATTCGCGTAGACGTTCTGGACATCGTCGTGCTCTTCGAGCGCCTCCATCAGCCTCACGAGTTGTTCGGCCTCTTTCCCTGCCACTTTGATTGTGTTCTGGGGGATCATCTGGAGTGCGGCGTGCTCGACCGTTATGTTCCTGTCTTCCACCGCCTTTTTGACGGCATCGAAAGTCTGCGGGGTGGTTGTGACGATGAATTCCGCCTCGTCGCTCTGAAGGTCGTCGGCGCCGGCGTCGAGAATGATCCCCAGGAGATCGTCCTCGGTGAGGGGCGTCTTCTGGCTCGCCCGGGGGATGGTGATTGTCCCCTTCTTATGGAACATCCAGCCCACGCTCCCCGACGTCCCCAGGTTGCCGTTGTTTCGCGAGAAGACATGCCGCATCTCTGACACGGCTCTGTTGATGTTGTCGGTGACGACCTCGACAAGTATGGCAACGCCACCCGGACCGTATCCCTCGTACGTCACCTCTTCGTACGCCACCCCAGGGAGTTCGCCGGTTCCTTTCTGGAGCGCCCGTTTGATGTTGTCTGCGGGCATATTCGAGGCCTTGGCGGTCTGTATCGCAAGGCGCAGACGGGGGTTCCCGTCGATACTCCCCCCTCCGCTCCGCGCGGCGATCGTGATTTCTTTGATGAGGCGTGTGAAGAGGCGTCCGCGGGCGGCGTCGGTCGCCCCCTTCTTCCTTTTGATCGTTGCCCACTTCGAATGTCCTGACATTGTCGGTGTCTCCTTGCGCTCGTGTTACCGTAGGTCTTTGATTTTGAGTTGGGAGGGAAGGTCCTGCGGCCGTGTTCCCCCGGGGGGGACCCAGTCGTTCTCCTCCACGGTGAATACACACGTGAGATTTTTTCTCTCCCCCTGCACGTGGGGGAGCATGTGTCCCAGGCCGAACCCGATGGCGTCGAATGTCGCCCCGTTCTGCCGCACCTTGAAACGGAGGTGGTTCTTGCCGACGATCCTCGGAGTCCCCATCACGTCGAGCCCCCGTGCGATGAACGTGGGCCGGGTGTTCCCGGGTCCGAACGGCGCAAACTCCCTCAGTATCCTGATAAACCGGGGGGTAAGGTCCGCGAGAGTTATCTCGACGTCGATGCGGATCTCGGGGGTCTTCAGGTCTTCCGTCATCAGCTCTCCCACCGCCCTCTTGAATGCATCGCGGAATTCGTCCAGCCTCGAGAGCTCCACCGTGAGCCCGGCCGCGTACTTGTGTCCTCCGAACTGGATGATCTTGTCTTCGCAGCGTTTGAGTGCCTGGTAGACATCAAACCCGGAGACGCTCCGGGCAGATCCCTTGGCGACCCCGTCGACAGTCGACATCATGATCGACGGCTTGTAGTATCGTTCGACCATGCGCGAAGCGACAATGCCGACCACTCCCGGGTGCCAGTGTTCCTGGTGCAGGACGATGGCGGAGTCGCTTGCCGTCTCGGCGTAGTCGTCCGCCAGGCGCTGCGCTTCGGCGAACGTATCTTCGTCGATCTTCCTCCTGTTTCTGTTTTCTTCCTCGAGGACCTGCGCCAGCTCGATGGCTTCCGCGGGGTCGGTGGACGTGAGGAGCCTGACCGCCCTCATGGCGTCCCCCAGCCGTCCCACCGCATTGATCCGGGGTGCGAGGACGAAGACGATCTGTCCGGTGGTGATCCCCCCGACTTTCATGCCGGCGCTCTCGATCAGCGCCTTGATTCCCGGACGGGGAGAGGAGTTGATGAGCTCGAGCCCGATCCTGCACATGACCCTGTTCTCATCGACGAGCGGGACGATGTCGGCCGTACTCGCCAGGGTCACAAAATCGAGATACTTGAGGACGTCGTTTTCGCGGCCGAGCCGCCTGGCCAGTCCCTGGACAAGCTTGAAGCCGACGCCGCAGCCGCAGAGACTCTTGAACGGGTAGGGGTCATTGGGGGTGATGGGGTCGAGGACGGCGTATCCCGGAGGGAGGACGGGTCCTGTCTCGTGGTGATCGCAGATGATGACGTCCAGGCCCAGGTTCCGCGCATATTCGACCTGCTCCACCGCCGTAATCCCGCAGTCGACGGCGAGGAAGATCTTGACGCCGTCCGCTTTTGCCTGGTCGATCCCCTGACGGGAAATCCCGTACCCTTCCCTGATCCTGTCCGGGATGTAGAACTCGACGACGGCTCCGGCTTCTTTCAAGAACAGGTACAGCATCGCCGCCCCGCTCGTCCCGTCAACGTCGTAGTCGCCGAAGACCAGGAGCCGTTCCCCCGCCTCCAGCGCCTCAATGATCCGCGAAACGGCCTTCTCCATCCCCCTCAGGAGAAAGGGGTCGTGAAGAAGGTCTAGCGAAGGGCGAAAATACGCTTTTGCCTTATCGTAGTCATCGATGCCGCGATGAACGAGGATCCTGGCGATGGGCTCGGGGACGTTGATCTCCCGGGAAAGGCGGGCGACAATTCTGGCATCCTGGGGATCGACAATCGTCCACCGGTGCTCCCTGACGGTAGAATTCACACTATCTCCCGGAACTGAAACCCGCGCTCCGGAGGGGCAAGAGCGGCCGGCCGGAAAACGCGGTGCAGGTCTGTAAGCCGAATTCTGTCTGTTCCCCCCCCGGAGGGGGGGAAGAGGCAGCCATTTCTCTGGGCCTCGGATTGCTCCTTGGCTCTAGCGACCTACCCGAGAGTGTCGTCACGCTTTTGGCGTGACGGTGAGACGAGCAGCCTCTCCTCTCTTATTTGGTCTTGCTCCGGATGGGGTTTTTCGTGCCCCCGTCATTACTGGCGGGGCGGTGAGCTCTTACCTCGCCTTTGCACCCTTACCCGCAGGTACCATGTTACGTCCCGCGGGCGGTATGTTTTCTGTGACACTTTCCGTTCCCCTCCCGCTTGGGCGGGGAGGGACCCCCGCTGTTCACGGGGCACCCTGCTCTGTGGAGTTCGGACTTTCCTCATGGCGCGTGAGCGCCACGCGGCTGCCCGACCTGCATCGTTGATGTTTGTTGTTAGTTAATACTACACTTGTACGGGGATCTTTTCATCAATCCCGAGGTTCGCCAGCCGGTCGGCCTCCCGGTTCTTTTCCCGGGGAATGTGCGTGACCGAGCAGGGGAACGGCAGAGACTTCATCAGTTGTACCGCCCTGGCGTGATGAGGTTTCAATCCGCTGTCCTTCACGCGGTACCTGCCGTTGAGCTGTCGGACCATAAGTTCACTATCAGAGTGTATGATCATGCGCGCGCAATCGAGCGACCGGGCCCGCTCGAGAAGTGTCTCCATGGCAGTGTACTCGGCGACGTTGTTCGTGCAGACGCCGATGTACCCGTACAGCGAGATAATCGTGTCCGACTTTTCGTCCGTCACGACGACTCCGATCCCAGCCTCGCCCGGGTTCCCCCGCGATGCCCCGTCGGTGAAAGCGTGCAGCGTCATATTGCGGAGATCTTCCCGACTGCGATCTCGTCCGAGACGATAATGCGCCCGCAGTGTTCGCACAGATAGATCTTGCTGTTCTGCCGTAACTCCAGAAGTTTCTGGGGCGGAACGCGGGCGAAGCACCCTCCGCAGGCCCCCCGCCGGACCGGGACGACGGCTTTCCCCTTCTTCGCCTTCCGGATCCGCTCGTACTGCGCCAGATCGCCTTTGGCGACCCGGTGGACGATCTTCTCCCGTTCATGCCGGAGCTTCCCCTCCTCCTCCTCCGTTGTCTTGGAGACCTCCGCCAGCGCAGCTCGCTTTTCACCGAGCACGCTGTCCAGCTCCCCGAGTGTGACTTTCACAATTTCGATGTCGCCCCGGGCCAGCGTGGCCTTCCCTTCGAGCATCTCCATCTCTTTTTCCAGGCGGACGATCGTGTCCTGGGCCGCGTCCATCTCCCGTGTCAACGCGTCATATTCACGGTTGTTGCGGACCTGGAACTGCTGGGTTTTGTATTTCTCGGCCTTCTCCCTGAGCGCGACGATCTCGCCGTCGGCGTTGTCGCGTTGTGTGAAGGCCGTCCTCATTGTCGTCTCGAGCGATGAGAGCTGGTCTTTCAATGCCGTCTCCTGCGCCTCG
>DASVIU010000623.1:0-4154 GCA_036386275.1 Bacteroidota bacterium
GCGGATCTGCTCCTCCGTCAGCATCGCCGCACGCTCCAGCCAGCGGCCGTCTCCCGAGGATTCGAACAGGTCGAGCAGACCTGAGACGAGAAAGGCGTAGTCGTCAAGGTGCGCTTCGATCCGGCACTCCCCCTGCCGGTACCGGCGGAGAAGAGTCCCCTTCTGCCACATCCGCCCCGTCGCGAATTCCGCCGCGCGTGTCGCCGCAACGAGGTACCGCTCATCCCCGAGAACACGAAAACCGCGTGCGAACGCACCGATCATCAGGCCGTTCCAGGAGGTCAGGATCTTGTCGTCCCTCAGCGGCCGCGGCCGCTCCGCACGAAGATTGAAGATCTTCCCCTTCGCGGCCGTGAGACGGGAGAGCGTCTCGTCGGGGCTGATCCCGAACCGGCTCGCGGTTGAATCCACCGTGCCGCGCCGGTAGAGAATATTCCGCCCGGTAAATTCATGTTGTGGATCGACCGGCGCGTTCCCAGCTTCCTCCACGCCGAAATACTCGCTGAAAAGCTGTGCGTCGCCTTCCAGAGCGTCGTCGATCTCTTTCTTTGTCCAGACGTAGAACGCTCCTTCTCCCGATTCTTCCGGCCGCTCCGGGCGCGGACTGTCGGCATCTTCCGCTGAATAAAACCCTCCTTCCGGATCCGTCATGTCCCGCAGGACATAATCCAGCGTCTCGCGTGCCACCGCCGGGAAAAACGGGTCCCGAGAGCAGAGAGAGGCGTCGAGGTACGCCTGAACGAGCTGCGCCTGGTCGTAGAGCATCTTTTCAAAATGCGGAACCCGCCACTCACCGTCCACGGCATACCGGTGGAACCCGCCGCCGATCTGGTCGTACATCCCCCCTGACGCCATCCGGAGGAGCGTGTGCGTCACCATGGCGAGCGGGGCATCCCCTCCGGTCCGTGCGTAATACCGGAGGAGGAAATTGAACAGGACGGGACGGGGAAACTTCGGTCCGGCACCGAACCCGCCGTCAACAGGATCGTACGTCGAAGAGATCTGATTGTAGGAGGCTTCAAGCACTTCCACTCCCGGGACACCGCCCGGGCCGCGGGCATTCGCGACGTCCTCGAGAAATGTCGTGATACTCCGGGCGGATTCATCGACCTTCGGGCGTTCTGTGTCCCAGATGCTGCGGATCTTGCTGAGGACGTCGGGGAACCCTGCGCGGCCGTACCGGGACTCAGGGGGATAATATGTCCCGCCGTAAAACGGTTGCCGGTCGGGCGTGAGGAACATCGACATCGGCCAACCGCCGTTCTGACCCATCGCCTGAAGCGCGGTCATATAGACCCTGTCCAGGTCGGGGCGCTCCTCCCGATCCACCTTGATGCAGACGAAATCACGGTTGAGGATGGCAGCGATGGAACCGTTTTCGAACGACTCCCGTTCCATCACGTGGCACCAGTGGCAGGTGGAGTACCCGATCGAGAGGAACACAGGAACGTTCCGGTCCCGCGCGAGCGCGAAAGCCTCTTCTCCCCAGGGATACCAGTCGACAGGATTGTAGGCGTGCTGCAGGAGGTAGGGGCTCTTTTCGTGGATCAGGCGGTTCGGTCTTCTCTCAGCGTCCATCCGTGCACGGCGGCATGTCGTGGAACCTGTTTGCGTACGGGGGAATACCGGGCTTATTCGACAAGGAGCATGCCGCTCATACCGAGGTGCCCGATCCCGCAGATATGGGAACATCTGAAGCTGTATGCTCCCTTCCGGCCGGCGTACAGCTCCACATCCTTTGTCACTCCCTCTTCAAGCCGCTCGTCAATGCCGAATGCCCCCAGTTTGAACCCGTGCGTTCCCTCCGTCGAGGTGATGCGGAGCTTCAGCAGAGTCCCCTGCCGGACGCGCACCGTGTCGGGGATAAACTCATACCGGTGCGCTGTCATCGTCACCGAGAGAACGGGCACAGCGTTCCGGTTGACGTCCGCCGGCACAGCCTCGAACTGCTGCGAGGCGCCGCAGCCGCCGAGGAAGAGCGCCCCCGTGGCCAGAGAAAGAATTAATCCGCGCATTGTCATCCAATCCTCCGTATCCGCTTCAGTTCTTCATGATGAGTTCTTTCTCACGGGCCAGGGACCCGCGCTCCGGGTCGCGCGCCTCCCCTATCTGCTGCCGCCACATCGCGAAATACAGCCCCTTCGAATCAACAAGTGCGTCGTGCCGGCCGGATTCCACGATCCGCCCTTTCTCGAGGACATGGATAGTGTCCGCATGCATAATTGTGGAGAGCCTGTGCGCAATCAGTATCGTGATCTGGTTCTGCTGGTCGGACACGCTCCGGATCGTCTCGCTGATCTCCTCTTCGGTGAGAGAGTCGAGCGAGGAGGTCGCCTCATCGAACACGAGCAGGTTCGGGTTCCTCAGGAGGGCCCTGGCGATCGAGAGGCGCTGTTTCTCCCCTCCCGAGACCTTGACCCCCCCCTCGCCGATCGGTGTGTCGAGCCCGCGGTCAGCCCTCGCAAGGAGGCTCTGGCACGCCGCCTTTCCGAGGACATCCATGCACTGGAGGTCCGTCGCCCCCGGGTTAACAAACAGGAGGTTGTCCCGTATCGTGCCCGCGAAGAGCTGTGTGTCCTGCGTGACGAGACCGATCCGCTGCCGCATTTTGTCAAGGTCGATGTCCGTCCCCGGAATCCCGTTGTACAGTATGTGACCGGACTGCGGCCTGTAGAGTCCGACGAGGAGTTTCACGAGCGTCGACTTTCCCGCGCCGGACGGTCCGACGAAAGCGATCGTCGCCCCCACACGGGCTTCGAACGTGATGTCGGTCAGCGCGGGGGCGGAGGCGGACTGGTGCTGGAATGTGACGTGATCGAATGCGAGCGTGGTGAGCGGGCCGAGAGGGACCGGCGAGACCGGTTTCGCGTCGACGGGAGTGTCGAGTATGTCCTGAAAGTTCTTCAGCGACGCCTCGGTCTCCCGGTAGATGTTGATGATGTTGCCGAGTTCCTGCAGCGGCCCGAATATGAAAAACGAGTATATGAACAGGGAAAAGAACTGGCCAACCGTGATCTGTTGCGCAAAGATGAGATAGAGCATGATGAACAGGATCGTCGTCCGCAGAAAATTGACCGACGTCCCCTGTATGAAGCTGAGACTGCGCAGGTAGCGCACCTTCTTCAGCTCCAGCTTGAGGATCTTTCCGGTCGTGCTGTTGAGGCGCTCGATCTCCTGGCGGGCCAGTCCGAGGCTCTTCACGAGCTCGATGTTCCGCAGCGACTCCGTCGTGGACCCCGCCAGCGCGGTCGTCTCAGCGACAATCACCTTCTGGATCGTCTTGATCTTCCTGCTCAGGACGCTGCTCAAAACGCCGAGGAGCGGGACCGTGGCAAAGTAGACGGGGGCGATGACCCAGTGGACCGTAAACGCATAGACCATCACGAAGATCACCCCGACAAGCGTCGTGAAGAGCGTGCCGATCGACGACGAGATAAGCCGTTCGACATCGAGCCGGACCTTCTGGAGCTTTCCGAGCGTTTCGCCGCTCCTCTGGTCTTCGAATACCGCGTAGGGGAGCTCAAGCGAGTGCCTGAGCCCGTCGGAATAGAGCCGGGCACCGAGCCGCTGCGTGATGACGTTGACGAAATAATCCTGGAAGTTCTTTGCAACGCGCGAGACGAATGCCACTCCCACGGCCGCAGCAAGCAGGAGGCTCACACCACGGAGGAACTCCGCGTGCGTGTAGTCCCGGTACCGGGTTGCGTACTGGTCGATGACGTGCCGGAAAATCAGGGGATCGAGGAGGGAGAAGACCTGGTTCACTGTCGCCAGAAAAAGGGCGAGAAGAACGAGCTTCCAGTACCCGCGTAGGTAGCCGTAGAGGAGTCGCATTATGGAATGAACAGTCTGTGAGGAGAACCGGTTCCCGAAAAAGAGCTGTCAGGAAGCTCCCATCCGGGCCATCAGAGCATAATAGTACCCAATCGAGGAACCAATCGCAATCTCGACCCCCCTGGGGCTTATTTCTTCAGTTGGACAAAATTTTCATCGACGAAATTCACGATCGCTTTGGAGAGCGGTCCAACGACGTTGCTGGCCGAGGAGAATGAACCGGAGATGTTCGCCGCGGTGCGCGCCTTCATGATTTGCTGGTGCGTGGACCTGTTGACGACATCCAGTTCAAGTGTTACGTTGCCGGATCCTGCCAGTAC
>DASVIU010000624.1:0-3264 GCA_036386275.1 Bacteroidota bacterium
TGTTTGCGGTCTATCACGGACCGCAGGGACTTCGCGCGATCGCCGGGCGGCTGCACGGATTTGCGCGCATGCTCTCCGACGGCGCCCGGGCGTTCGGCCACGGAATCGTCCACGACGATTTCTTCGACACCGTACGGATCACGCCAAAAATGGGGTCGCTCCCCGCAATTCTCCGGGCCGGGTCGGCCGCATTGATGAACTTCCGGACATTTCCCGACGGGACGCTGGGGATCGCGCTTGACGAGCTGACGGACCGGAAAGAGGTCCTGCGCATACTCGGGGCGCTCGCGGGGGGTGGCGCCGTGCCGAACGAGGAAACGCTCGAACCGGACACCCGGGGGTTTGCCGGCCCGCTCCGCAGGACCTCCCCCTATCTCACACACGAGGTATTCAACCGTTACCACAGCGAGACCGGAATGCTCCGCTATCTCCACGGCCTGGAGTCGAAGGACCTCGCGCTGAACGTCAGCATGATCCCGCTCGGATCATGCACGATGAAACTGACCGCCACGTCCAAGATGATCCCCGTCACGTGGCCCGCGCTCGGGAAGCTCCATCCGTTCGCACCCCCGGAGCAGGCCGCAGGGTATAACGAAATGTTCGCCGAGCTGAGCTCATGGCTCGCGGAGATCACCGGGTTCCCGGCCGTTTCGCTCCAGCCGAACGCCGGCGCGCAGGGGGAATTCACCGGCCTGCTCGTCATCCGGGCATGGCACGAATCGCGCAACGAAGGACACAGGAGGATCTGTCTGATTCCGTCGTCGGCGCACGGCACCAACCCTGCAAGCGCCGTCATGGCCGGGATGCAGGTCGTCGTTGTCCGTTGCGATGAGGCGGGAAACATAGACGTCGGAGATCTGGAGAGGAAAGCACAGGAGCATGCCGGCGAGCTCGCGGCTCTCATGGTCACCTACCCCTCGACGCACGGAGTCTTCGAGGAGTCGATACGGGACATCTGCCGGGTCGTCCATGCAAACGGGGGACAGGTCTACATGGACGGGGCGAACATGAACGCACAGGTCGGACTCTGCCGGCCGGAGGAGCTGGGGGCTGACGTCTGTCATCTGAACCTGCACAAGACGTTCTGCATCCCTCACGGCGGCGGAGGACCCGGGATGGGACCGATAGCGGTCGCCGGACACCTGGCCCCGTTCCTCCCGGGCCACCCCGCGGCCGGGGTTGGCGGTGCCCGTGCCATCGGCCCGGTCTCTGCGGCCCCCTGGGGAAGCGCGAGCATACTCGCGATCTCCTGGACATACATCGCGCTGATGGGGGGCCCCGGACTCAAGGAAGCGACGGAGATCGCCATACTCAATGCCAACTACATGGCCCAGAGGCTTGCAGGGCACTACCCGATACTCTACCGTGGAGCCGGGGGGCGGGTGGCGCACGAATTCATCGTGGACCTCCGCCGCTTCAAGGAGAGCGCCGGCATCGAGGCGGAGGACGTCGCGAAGCGCCTGATGGACTACGGCTTCCACGCACCGACGGTGTCATTCCCCGTCGCGGGGACGCTCATGATCGAACCGACGGAGAGCGAGTCGAAGGAGGAGCTTGACAGGTTCTGTGAGGCGATGATCGCGATCCGGGGGGAGATACGGGAGATCGAAGAGGGGACCGCGGACAGGACGCTGAACGTGCTCAAGAACGCTCCGCATACGGCGTCGGCCGTCTCGAGCGACGCATGGGCGATGCCCTACGGGAGAGAGAAGGCGGCGTTCCCCACGCCGTACATCCGGGCCCACAAATTCTGGCCGGCGATCGGTCGGGTCAACAATGCCTACGGAGACAGGAACCTCGTCTGCACCTGCCCGCCGGTCGAGGGATACGCGGGCGTCTGAACGGAACGATCCCTATTTCCCGACCCGCGAGCGGTAGGCCGCGGCGTCAAGAAGCTCCGCCGACTCGGCGGGATTCGAGAGCTTCACCTTCACCAGCCAGCCTTTGCCGTACGGGTCCTTGTTCACCGCGTCGGGGGTCGCCGCAACCACGGCGTTTACATCCGTCACGGAGCCCGACATGGGGGCATACAGGTCCGACACGGCCTTCACGGCTTCTATCGTGCCGAACGTTTCGTGCTGCTTCACCGATTTCCCAACCGGGGGGAGTTCCACGAAGACCACATCCCCGAGTTCTCCCTGCGCGTACTCCGTGATCCCGATCGTCCCCGTCTCTCCTTCAATGCGGATCCACTCGTGGTCCTTTGTATACTTCAGGTTGTCCGGAAAATTCATGTCGTAAGAGTCCTTTCTTCAGGAATCAGTTTTTACTCGCTGCTTGTTCCGAAAATGAACGTGTCCAGGAAGCTCGTATCGAACCGGCCGCTGCGGAATTTCTCGTTCCCCATCACCTGCCGGTGAAACGGGATCGTCGTCCTGATCCCTTCGATGACGAACTCTTCGAGGGCTCCCGCCATCTTGTTGATGGCCCCTTCACGCGTCTGGGCGTACACGATGAGCTTCGCGGTCAGGGAATCGTAGTACGGGGGGACGGAGTACCCGGCATAGGCGTGCGTGTCAACCCTGACCCCGAAGCCTCCGGGCATATGAAAGTCGGTGATCTTTCCCGGCGAGGGGCGGAAATCGTGGGCCGGGTCCTCCGCGTTGATGCGGCATTCCATCGCGTGACCGCGCTGGACGATCTTCTTCTTCGGGAGGCGCTCCCCCGCGGCGATCTGGAGCTGAAGCTTGATCAGGTCGTGCCCCGTCACCTGTTCGGTGACCGGATGCTCGACCTGAATGCGGGTGTTCATTTCCATGAAATAGAAATTCTGCTCCCGGTCGACGAGGAATTCGACGGTGCCCGCGTTGACGTAATTGACCGCCTTGCATCCCTTGATCGCCGCCTCCCCCATTTTCGCGCGGAGGGCTTCGTCGACCACCGGGGAAGGGGATTCTTCGATCAGCTTTTGATGACGACGCTGCACCGAACAGTCCCGCTCACCGAAATGAATGACGTTGCCGTGCTCGTCGCCGAAGACCTGGATCTCCACGTGGCGGGGCTGTTCGATGTACTTCTCGAGGTAGAGATCGGGATTGTTGAATGCCTGCTCCGCCTCGTGCCGCGCGGTCCCGTACGCATTCTCCATCTCCCCCTCTCCGCGCACGATCCGCATCCCCCGCCCGCCTCCCCCCGCCGAGGCCTTGATGATGACGGGGTAGGAGATCGACCGCGCGATCTCGCGCGCCTCATCGACGCTCGAGAGCACGTTCTCGCTCCCGGGGACCACGGGAACGCCGGCTTTCCGCATCGTTTCCTTTGCGA
>DASVIU010000625.1:0-2970 GCA_036386275.1 Bacteroidota bacterium
CGCAACAGCCGTGCGGTTTGTGCCGAAAGTCAGTCCTCCTTCTTTCACATTCGGACAGGAGACATTGATCTCGAAGCCGTCAATCCCATCCTCGCCTTCAAGTATCCGGAGCACGTCGCAGTACTCCTCGATGGTGCTGGCCGCAATGTTTACGATGACCGCGGTATTGACCGACCTCAAAAAGGGAAGTTTCTCTTTCACGAAGCGGTGTACGCCGATATTGGCAAGGCCTATCGAATTTAACATTCCCCCGGCTGTTTCCACGACGCGGACCGGGGGGTTGCCGGGACGGGGTTTGAGCGAAAGTGATTTCGTAATGATCCCCCCCAGCTTCCCCGGATCGGCGGTCTCGAGACAGTCGTCGCCGTACCCGTACGTCCCGGAGGCGACAAGGACGCGGTTTTTCATCTCAAGTCCTGCAAGGCGGAACGATGTCAGGGCCATTGTCAGATCTTTATCGTTCGGATATCAAATGCCGGGCCGTCCTTGCACATCAATGCATACAGCCTCTCCGGGCCGGCGAGCTCGACAGGACAGCCCTGGCAGATGCCGATGCCGCATCCCATGGGACCTTCGAGTGAGACTTCGCACGGGATGTCCGAAGCGCGGGCGAGCGACGCAACGGCCCTGAGCATGGGCATCGGGCCGCAGGCGAAGATCTTGGGGCGCCTGACCGGGTTCTTGCGCAGGAAGTCGGAAGCAAGGTCGACAGCGTTCCCACGAAAACCCTTGCTCCCGTCGTCAGTTGCGGTATGGAGGTTTTCGAGGTGATCGGTAACGAGCTGGCCTGCGGATCGGGCTCCGAGGAATGTCAGAACCGGTTTCCCCATTTCCTTCAGGGCTGAGGTCAGAAGCGGGAAGGGCGCTACGCCGAGGCCGCCGCCGATCAGGACCCCCGTGTCATACCCGGGGTCATCGATATTGAACGGTTTGCCGAGCGGCCCAAGGACATCGAGCAGGTCCCCCTCCCTCTTTCTCCGGAGCGCGGCCGTCCCCCGCCCTACCACATGGAATACAATGTCGATCGATGTTTTTTCAATTCGGTAGGCGCTGAACGGTCGGCGTAAGAGCGGTTCACATCCTTCTTCCACTCTGAGGTTGAGGAACTGTCCTGCGCGGATCGAGCGGCTCATCGCCGCCGAGGTAAAGGAAAGCACGTGAATCCCCTCTCCGACCGTCCGGACGCCCTCCACCGGGCAGAGCTCTATCATCATCAGGGGGTGGGTCCTTCCTTCTCCGGCACTTTCCGCGGCCCGACGGTTGGAATCCTCCTCACCTCCATCGTATCGGTTAGGGCGGGATCCCGCTTGGGGACGAAAATCTCTTCGCGCCGTTGAACCGTATCGGGAACGCCGGGGACCGGAGGCCGGACGGTGCGTCGCGACGCGGATGTATCAGAGGCGGCGGCCTGTTTCTGTTTCAGATTCAGATTCACTTCCGCGATTTTGGCCGCGATCCGGACCGCATATGGAGATGCGGGGTAGAGCGCCACAAGTTTCGTGTAGCTGGCAATGGCACTGTCACGGTTCGACAGGCGGTTCTCGTAGATCCACCCCGCCGCATACAGGGCACGAGATGCCAGAGGCGATCCCGGGTATTGTCGCGCAAGTTTCTTGAAGTCTTCAACTGCTCCTACCGAATCACCCCTGATCATGAGGCGCTCGGCTTGATTGTAGGCCTTCTCCGCATCATCCACGGTCAGCACTGCCGGTGGAAGCCCCAGCATGCGCCGCGCCTCGGGCGCAAAATCAGAGCGAGGGAATCTGCGTACAATTTCCCGGTACAGTGAGTCTGCGACCGGTTTCGAGGCCACCGAGTCGCGCCCAGCGTATATCTGCGCAAGGGTATACAGTGCACGGGGAACGTACCGGCCCGAAGGATATTCCTGCACGATCCGCATGTACCAGTATTCCGCCGAATCCGGGATACCAATCGTAACGAAAAAGAGACCCGCCAGCTCGTTCACGGCAGTCTCCCGCCTTGCATTCGCTGAATCAACCGTGATTGGGGGGCGGGAAACGACCTGGGGCCGGAGAGTGTCGGTCCCGGGGATGGTCGGGCGCTGCCCCTTTACACTGTCGATCCCCGGGCCGGTCGGGCGCTGCCCCTTTAGACTGTCGGGGAGGGCATGCAGGACGGCCAGGACTGTGTCGTACTTCACGATCTCCCCGTGAAACTGGAAGTATCTCGTGAGGTATTCCGCCCGGTGAACGCACAGTTGCGTCACGTCCGCCGTCGGGAATTCATTCCTCCCTTTTGTGTAGGCGACAAGAGCCGAATCATACCGGTAGAGGGTATGTTCGTAGAGATCCCCCAGCGCGAAATATGACCTTGCAGAGCTCTCGGTGTGGGGATAGGTCGTATCCACGATTGTATAATGATTCACCGCTCCCGGGAGGTCTCCGCTGTCGCGAAACGTGTTTGCAACCTCCAGCTCGATCTCGGCGAAGAACTCCTTGTTCTTGGCATCCGTGCGCAGCAGGCGCAATCCCCTCAGGGCCTCATCGTACCGCCCCTGCTTCTCCATCATGCGCAGTGCTCCCACCTTCCCCCTGTACTCGCCGGAGTAGTTGTCGCTCGCCTTCTCCGCCCTACGGTATGCATCCTCGGCCTCCCGGTACATCGACATCTTCCGGTACATCTCGGCGGACATCAGGGACGCCGACGACCGTTGTTCCGGGGTGACCCCGAACTGTGCGGCCTGGTCGAAATTCTCCCTCGCCGCCGCGTAATCCTTATCCTCCTGGGCCATCTGTCCAAGGACGAGAGCAGCGCGCGAAATCATCTCCGGCTGGTCGTTTTTCTTTGCAAGGTCAATAACGGCTTGAGCGGTCTCCCTGGCATCCTCGCGGGTGTTCATCCGGTACTGGGCGTAGGCGAGAAGGAGCCGTGCCTCGACGGCGCGGGAGCCATCGGGATATCCAGTGATGATCTCGTTGAATTTCCTCTCGGCCTGCTGGTTTTCGTCTT
>DASVIU010000626.1:0-3256 GCA_036386275.1 Bacteroidota bacterium
CAATCCGGTGGCAAGCATGACTTTTGCCATCAAGTCAAGATGCCGCACCGTGATGAAGTCCTCCAGGTGATACACCCTGCGGACCGGAATCACAAGGGACAGGACCATGGCAAAACCCGAGTAGATCGCTCCCGCCACGAAGTAGGGGGGAAAAATTGTCGTGTGCCATCCGGGAAGCATGCTGACCGCGAAATCCAGGCTGACCACGCTGTGAACGGAGACGACAAGCGGGGTCGCGAGTCCGGCCAGCAGCAGGTACGCTGTTTCGTAACGGTGCCAGTGCCTGGCGGACCCTGTCCAGCCCATGGCCAGGATTCCATAGATGATTTTCACCCATCTTCTCCTGGCCCGGTCGCGCATTGCCGCAAGGTCGGGCATCAGCCCGACGAACCAGAACACGAACGAAATCGTAAAGTACGTACCCACGGCGAACACGTCCCAGACGAGCGGGCTCCTGAACTGGGGCCAGAGCGTCATCGTCTCCGGAAGCGGGATTATCCAGTAGAACACCCACGGGCGCCCCAGATGCAGCAGGGGGAACAACCCGGCGCACCCCACTGCAAAGAGCGTCATCGCCTCGGCGAACCGGTTTATGGAATTCCTCCACCGCTGGACCAGCAGAAGCAGAACCGCCGATATGAGCGTCCCCGCATGTCCGATGCCAATCCACCAGACGAAGTTGACGATCGCAAATCCCCAGGCGATCGGTATCCTGATCCCCCATATCCCTACCCCCTTTTCGAAGAGGTAAGCGATGGCGAGAAAAAGGAGCATGACGAGAGCGAACGCAATCGCGAAACCGACCCAGAGCCCCTTGGGCGTCTTACGGCGGAGCACGTCGGACGTGATCTTGTCAGTGATCGAACCATAATCGTGCCCCGGCCTGATCAGCGGCTCAGGGTGGACCGGAGCACTCAGAGAGCTTTGCTCTGTGCGCAAAGACATCTCCGGGTCAGGGTTTTGTCCCAATGACGTCTCCCGGGTGAGGGTTTGTCAGTTTTGCCAGATACGTCGTGCGGGGCCTCGTGTTCAGCTCAGCGAGGAGAGCATAGTCACGCCGGTCGGCTTTCAGTTTTGACACGCTGCTCCCGGGATCATTGATGTCTCCGAAGACGATTGCGCGCGCAGGGCATGTCGACTGGCACGCGGTGACAATCTCCCCGTCCCGGATACTGCGCCCGTCCTTTTCCGATCTGATCCTCGCGGCGTTTATCCGTTGGAGGCAATAGGTGCATTTTTCCATGACCCCGCGGCTCCTCACAGTGACGTCGGGGTTCCTCTGCATTTTCAGCGTCGGAGCATCATTGTCCGCATACTGGAGGAAATTGAACCGTCTGACTTTGTAGGGACAGTTGTTGGAGCAGTAGCGGGTCCCAATGCACCTATTGTACACCATCACATTCAGCCCCTCGGAATCGTGAACGGTGGCCCCCACGGGGCAGACCAGCTCGCATGGGGCGTCCTCGCAGTGCATGCACGCGACAGGCTGGAAGACAACCTCCGGATTCACGGGATCGCCGGTCATGTACGTATCAATCCGTATCCAGTGCATTTCGCGTGAATCTCCGACCTGCTCCTTTCCGACGATGGGGATGTTGTTCTCCGCCTGGCAGGCGATCACGCAGGCATTGCAGCCGATACAGGAGTTGAGATCGATGGACATCCCCCACGCATGGTCCTTATACTCATGACGGGGATAGAGGCTTGTCGCCGGCACCTGCTCACCCTTCTGTGCAAAGGCGGGATCCTTCAGGAAATCGGCCAACGTCGCAGTCCGTATCTGATCCCTCCCCTCCATCGCGTAGTGTTTCTGAGTACGGGCAAGCGAATACCTCTCCTCCGTCCTGCGAATGTTCAGCCCCTTCCCGAACCAGAGGGCGGCAGAGGTACGCAGCAGGTACGCATTGAACCCTGTCCCCGAACCGACTTTACCCGCGCGGGACCGCCCATATCCCAGATGCAGCGTCACAGCATCTTCCGCCTGGCCGGGGAGCACCAGCACCGGACACTTGAGGGAGCGGCCGCGAAACTCAAGTTCCACGACATCTTCGTTTGAAAGGCCGAGACGTTCTGCGGCAGTGGGAGCGATCATTGCCGCGTTGTCCCAGGTGAGCCGGGTGATAGGCTTCGGCAGTTCCTGAAGCCACCCGTTGTTGGCAAAGCGCCCGTCCCACATCGTGGGATCGGGCATGAAATTGAGTTCCATGGGACCGGGAACCCCCTGAGGGATCTGTTCTTCCTCCACACTGGCCCGGATCTTCATTCCCCGGCCCGTCTCTGGCCGGACACTCAGGAGGGGAAGCTCCGTCCCGTATACTATCCCGTCGTTGAGCGATTTCTTCCAGAACGATTCAAAGTCCGCCCCCGGCCGCCGGTCCATCCAGTACTTCCGCACAATGTCATATCCTTTTGATGACGAATCGCCTGCAAATGCTGCAATGATCTCATGCACCGACTTTCCGTTGTAGAGGGGCGCGATGAGGGGCTGAACGATCGTCACGGTCCCTTCATAAGCACGGGCGTCGCTCCACTCCTCCAGGAAATGGGTCCCCGGGATGTGCCATTCGCATAGAGCCGATGTCTCGTCCTGATACATGCCGCAATGCACTGTCAGCTTCACACGATCAAGATGCCGGGCGAATTCACTGTCGGCCGGAGCCGAATAGACCGGGTTGCATCCAACGATTGCAAGCGTCTCCACCTCCCCCGCCTCCATAGCCCCGACCAGGTCACCGAAGGAATCCATCTGTCCCGAGGGGCGCAGTGCGACTGGATCTGTATGGCAGACGGTCGCGCCGGTATTCCCCAGCTCATCATTGATCAGATGGACGATCGCATGCACGCGGGGGGACTGATGCGCTCCTGCGATGACAATGGAGCGCCCCCGGTGCGCCAGAAGGTCACGGGCGATTGTGCCGGTCCATTCCGCGGACAGAGCCCCGAAGCCGGAATGCACTTGCGGCTCATCCGCCATGCCGACGGCACGCGCAAGTGCAAGGGCGACCCCCTCGATGCCACTACCGGCGACAGGAAACCGGTGATCAGCCATGGCCCCCGTAATCGTGGGGCTGCTTTCGACGGCGTAGAGGCGGTTCATGTCTGTGTCCGCCCCCGAAGCGCGCCTCCGGGCCGCAAAATCATGAGCATACCTGACGTTCGCCGGGCCGTTCAGTAGGAAATCTGCATCGAGCGCAAGGACCACGTCGGCCCTGTCGAACCTGTAGAACGTGTTGACGGCCTTTCCAAAGGCCATGAT
>DASVIU010000627.1:0-7293 GCA_036386275.1 Bacteroidota bacterium
CGAGCGCCTGATTGAAGTCCTTCTCATAAAAGTAGTAGATCTGCAGGAGAAAGTACTCGGCCTCGACTGATGCGTATGTCCCTTTTTCAGAGGCGGTCCTCAGCTGGCGGATCCCCTTCTGCCTGTCCCCCGGGGGAATGAAAAGGATCAGCGGTTTGACGAACGGGTACTCGGAGGGGATCACCTCGGCGTAGTAATTGTAGATGCCGGCACCGAGAAGGACATCGCTGTTCCCCGGGTCGAGATCCAGCGCTTCGCGGACCAGCGGGAGCGCCTTTCTTCCCGCGTTGGCCGCGCCGAGGTAATCGCTCCGGTGGAACTTCAGCCGCCCCTTGAAGCCGATCGCTCCCCCCTTGAAGAATATCGCGTTGACATCATCACGGTTTTTCTCCAGGAGCGAGTCGCACATCCCGACGACGCCGTCGAGCGCGTCATAGAATTCCCTGTCGTACCGCTCGTCGTCGATGTCGATCATGATCGTCCACCATCGGACCATGGCGAGGAAGAAATACCCGGCCGGGTCGCCCGGCCTCTGGCGGACCAGCTCCCGGAATTCCTTCTCAGCATTCTCGAACTCGAGATTGTATACGTGACCGATCCCGCGCTTCGCAAGCGCTTCGAAACCGCCCGGCTCCGGCTGGGCGTGCGCGCACAGCGTCACCAGGAGGCAGAAGCACGCGCCGAGCCAGACTCTGATCATCGCGCCCGGCTCCCTCCGCCGTTCCCGGCGACCAGATCCTCGATGGAATCGAGCGTCACGATCCCTTCCGGCGGCTTGAGAAAGCGGGCTTTCAGTATGTACCAGAGGCATGCCAGGAGGGCGATCGTCGCGAGCACTCCCCCTTCCGGCCCGAACTCCCCCCCTCCGATCCACACCGGTCCCGACTGGACGGCATTGAACAGGACGTGTGAACCGTCGACCATTCCGCTCGTGGGTAACCCGAAGAGCGTGGTCTGCGAGAAATTCCATGCGAAATGGACTCCGAACGGGAGCCACAGGCTCCGGGTCTTCATGTACGCGAACGAAAAGAGGATCCCGGCGACAACGACATTGCAGAGCGAGAGCGCTGTCATGTGCGGGTTCTGCAGGTGGGCGAAACCGAACACGACGGCCATCATGAGCGTCGCCGGGAGAAACGTCACCCCCTGGATCAGTGACTGGAACGCATATCCCCGGAAAAGGAGCTCCTCCCCCATCGCCCCCGCGGCGAACCAGAGGACCGAGAGGACCGTCACGCGGAGCGCACCGGCCGGGCCCAGACCGCGGGAGGACGGTATCACGTATCCCAGCGCCACTTCGACAATATAGATCCCTCCCATCATGAGGAACCCCAGGAGGCATCCGGCCCCGAGTTCGCGGAGCGTGCCGCCGTGGATCCAGAGTCCCACCGCACGGACAGGTTTGCGGTTCACGAAACGGGTGAGCATCCACGTGGCGGCGAGCGCCGAGAAGAGGAGAAGCAGCTTTTCTGCCGCGGGGCTTTCTATCCCGGCGAGGCGCAGGGGAAGAATCCCCCCGGTCGCGAACAGGAGGACCAGGCACATGAACGCGGCGACCCTCCACCCCTGCCGGATATCTCCGTGCCTGTCGAAGAGAAGATCCCTGAAGAGACGGGTCATGCGTAAAGGAGCCTCGGTACTTTCTGGAGCGAGATCCGTATCTCCGCCTGCCGGCTCCCGAAGGCTCCCCCCGGAATGAGGTGAACGTGGACCCGGACGTAATTGATTTCCCCCGTGTTCCCAAGGATTTTTGCGTAATAGATGATGCCGTCCGCCAGCGTCACACTCTGGAGCGTGAATGTGTTGTCCTGGGGGAACGTTGCCAGCGGGGCGTTGAGATCCGTCGACGGTGTCGTCTGGGTCGAGAACAACGTCTGGTGCCATCCCGGGTTGTACGCGCCGGCACTCAGGAGCTGAAGGGGGGAGCCGGCGGGTCCCGAGAGGTAGAAGTCAAGCGTTGAGTCCGCGTTGGCATCCAGCAATCCGACGGCCTTCGGATCTGTCGTCCCCGTCCCCGCATCCACTCCGGCGAACCCGGTCTGCAGGGCAGCATTGAGTTCTGTGACGACGATGGGGATTGCGTCAAATCTCCACGCGGGTGCCCACAAAATTTGGGCGGCATCACTCATCTTCCCGTCTTTCAGGAGCGAGCGGATCGAAAACGTCGTCGCGCCCCGGGGGAGGGGTCCCGCGGTAAACTGGAGGGAAGTTTTCGGAAGCGTGTCGGCAACGATTCCCCACGAGAGGACATACCCCGCAAACGTGGTGTCCGCCGCATCGGCAGGAGCGGTCCAGCCCAGGCGCACGTGCGCACTGTCCACCGAAAAGGCGGTCAGGCCCCCCGGCGGAAGGAGGAGTGGAGTCGCGGCGGGGCCGGCGAGGTTGTTCCCGCATCCCGCACACCCGCACGCGACGACGGCAAGCACGAGGAGTACAGTCTTCATACGGCCCCACCTTTCGCGATGATTGTGTGTGCCACCCCCCGGCGCGATCTCATGCTGTCTTTGCGCGGAGGAAGGAAACAAGACCGTCTTTACCCACACGCTCCTGACGCATCGAATCGCGATCCCTGACCGTCACGGTTTGGTCCTGGAGCGTCTGAGAATCCACCGTGATGCAGAACGGCGTCCCCGCCTCGTCCTGCCGCCTGTAGCGGCGCCCCACCGCACCGCTGTCGTCGTAGAAGACGCGGAAGTGGGGACGGATCGCCGCGACGATCTCGCGCGCGATCTCCGGCATCCCGTCCCGGTTGACAAGCGGGAAGACCGCCGCCTTGACGGGGGCAAGACGGGGATGGAGGCCCAGCACCACGCGCGTCTCCGTCTTTCCGTCGGCAGTCGGCGCCTCCTCTTCGCGGTACGCATCCACGAGGAAGGCCATGAACGACCGGCTCGCCCCCGCGGATGTCTCGATGATGAACGGGGTGTACCTCTCTTTCGTCTGCTCGTCGAAGAACTTCATCGATTTCCCGGAGTACTGCTCGTGGCGGGAGAGATCGAAATCCGAACGGTTGTGTATCCCTTCGATCTCCCCCCACCCGAAGGGAAATTCGTATTCGATATCGTAGGCGTCCCGGGCATAGTGCGCCAGCTCGCCCGGATCATGCCGGTGAAAATGCAGCTTCTCCTTTTTCATGCCCAGGGAAAGGAACCACTCAAAACGCTGCTCCTTCCAGTAATTGAACCACTTCTCGTCGGAACCCGGGGGGACGAAGAACTGCATTTCCATCTGCTCGAACTCCCTTGTCCGGAACAGGAAATTCTTCGTATTGATCTCGTTCCGGAATGCCTTCCCGATCTGTGCGATGCCGAACGGCGGACGCTGCCTGGACGAGCTGAGGACGTTCAGAAAATTCACAAATATCCCCTGCGCGGTCTCCGGCCTGAGATACACGACGGCCGAAGAATCCTCCACGGGACCGACGAACGTCTTGAACATCAGGTTGAACCGGCGCGCCTCGGTGAATTTTCCCTCCGCCTGGCATTTGGATGCACGACGTCCCTTGTAGGCCGGACTGCCGCAGGGAGCGTCCCCGATCTGATCGGCCCGGAAGCGTGCCTTGCACTCCCTGCAGTCGACCATGGGATCCGTAAAATTCTCGACGTGCCCGGAGGCCTCCCACACGCGAGGGTGCATCAGGATGGATGCATCGATCCCCTCCACGTCCTCGCGAGAGGTCATCGCATGCCACCACTGGTCCTTGATGTTCCTCAGGAGCTCCACGCCGAGCGGCCCGTAGTCCCAGCAGCCGTTCAGACCGCCGTAGATCTCGCTCGACTGAAAAACGTATCCGCGCCGCTTGCACAGCGACACGATCTTTTCCATGACCGCCGTGCCGGCGCCCTGCGCGTCGCCTTTCTTTCCCTGTGCCTGTTCGCTCGTAATGGAGGTGCTCCTTTCTCAAGATGATCGGTGAATTCAGCGGCCAGCGTCCGGGACGAACCAGAGGCTCCGGATTGTTGCGCCTCCCCGGACGACGTGCATCGTGACGCTGTTTTCCTTCGAGCGTTCCGTGGCGACGACGCCCGCTCCGAACGGCGCGATCCTGAGGGCGAGCGCGTGATTGAATTCCAGGCTGCGGAATCCGGGATCGACGGGTATCTTTTCCTCTATCCTCCCCGTCGGCTCGCCGGCCGCCGTCGCTTTCCATGACCGGATGAGGCGCACGTCGATTGCGTACAGGGGGCAGAGGCTGTCGATCGCCGCGGCGATCCCCGCCTCGGCCGCCTTCCGGGCGGCGGGGGTTTCCGAAGAGACCCTCCCCCCCGTGATCAGCCCTGCGGCAGTCAGGAGGATCGTGCACAACGCGAGGCCGGAGGCAATCACAAGGCGCCTTCGCAGCGGGGAAGGGATCGGGAGGGGCGTCATGAGTTTGTAAAATGCGGCTTCCGTTTCTCCAGGAACGCTTTTGTCCCCTCACGGAAGTCATGCGTCCCGCAGCAGACCCCGAAGAGGGAAGCTTCCAGTTTCACCCCTTCGCTTAAGGAGACCTCTTCCGTCATGTTCACGGCCTTGAGCGCCATCCTGACGGCAATCTGACCCACGGAGGCGATCAGCGCGGCCATTGCCCGGGCCCTGGACATGAGCTCGGGGAGGGGGAACACCCTGCTGACAAGGCCGGCGAGGAGCGCCTCCTGTGCGTCGATCTGCACCCCCGTCAGTATCATCTCCATCGCCCTCCCCCTGCCGATGAGGCGGGCCAGGCGCTGCGTCCCCCCGTACCCCGGGATGATGCCGAGGTTCACTTCAGGTTGTCCAAACTTCGCGTTGGCGGATGCGAGGCGAATGTGGCAGGCAAGCGCGAGCTCGCATCCCCCGCCCAGGGCGTAGCCATTGACCGCGGCGATCACCGGCTTCCCGAGGTTCTCGATCCCGTCGAACAGCGACTCCCCTCCTTCCGCAAACTCCCTTCCGCTCGCACTGTCCAGGTCGCGCAATTCTCCGATGTCGGTCCCCGCGACAAACGCTTTTTCGCCCGCCCCGGTCAGTATGACGACATCCACCGCAGGGTCGTTCTTGAGGGAGGCAAAGCACTCGCGGAGCTCGGCTTTCGCCTGAGCATTGAGGGCGTTGAGTTTCTCGGGGCGGTTGACCGTGACCGTCGCAATCCGGTCGGCCACGTCTGTGAGTAATGTCTGGTATGCCATGGCTGGAAGCGGACATTGTGTAAGAATTGCCGGGCGTTGCGCGCCCCGGCGAAAAGGGAACGTTTCACACGAGCTCGACCCTGCTCTGATCGCCGATCATGAACCGGTGCACCCTCGGTTTTCCCGTCGCCTCAACGATCTCCACGTCGTTCCCCAGTATGCTCCCTTCGAGCCGGATGCCGACGTCCGCTATCCTGCAGTCGCGGAGTATGATGCTGTACTCGACCTCGCTCCCCTTCAGCGTCGTATTGTTGCCGATGGAAGAGAATGGACCGACGTAGGAATCCTCCACAAGGCACCCTTCGCCGATGATCGCCGGACCGCGGATAACGCTGTTGACGATGCGCGCACCTTTTTCGATCACCACCTTCCCCGCAACGGTCGACCGTTCGTCGACATTCCCCCGAATGGCGGGGGTGATGTTGTCGAGCACGAGGCGGTTGGCCTCGAGAAGGTCTGTCGGTTTCCCGGTGTCCTTCCACCACCCGGTGATCTCCGCATACCCGACATTCATCCCTTTCCGTATCAGGTACTGGTGGGCATCAGAGATCTCGAGCTCTCCGCGTGCGCTGGGCGCGATGTTCTTCACCGCTTCGAAAATGCAGCTGTCGTAGAGATAGATGCCGGCCACCGCGTAGCTGCTCCTCGGATGCTGGGGCTTCTCTTCGACAGAGATGATCTTGCCGTCCTTGATTTCCGGCACGCCGAACCGCTCCGGATCCTTCACCTTCGCCAGCGTGAGGAAGCAATTGCACTCGCTCTTTTCAAATTCTTCGATGAACCGTTTCACCCCCCCGACGACCATGTTGTCGCCCAGGTAAAAAATAAACCGGTCCTTGCCGATGAAAGGCTCCCCCAGCGCGACCACCTGGGCAAGCCCCCCGGGGGACTGCTGGGGGATATACGTGATCCTCACCCCCCAGCGGCTCCCGTTGCCGATGGCATCGGGGACTTCGTTGCTGTCCGCGTTCACGACAATCCCGATCTCTTTGATCCCTGCGTCCGCCGCCGCTTCGATGGCGTAATGGAGTATCGGCTTGTTGGCGATGGGGATCAGATGCTTGTTACGCGTGTGGGTGATGGGACGGAGCCGGGTCCCGCGTCCGCCGCTGGCGATAAGAGCTTTCACTGTCGATTCCCGATTGGTGGTGGGTCCTGTGTGTATGACATGACAAGGTTTTCCAGCGCTTCCCGACGTTCCGGCGTGAGAGCCCCTCCCGCAACTGCAAGGCGTACCGTCTCAAGCGTCATGCGCGTAAAATACGGCAGGAGCACGGGGAGAGATCCGCGCACCGCATCCAGATGCTTCGCCACGGTTTCGACGCCGCCGCGGGCAACGGGTCCGCTCAGAGCGGAAGCAGGCGATGTCGCGAAGACATTGAGGATCGTCGCCTCAATGATCGGCCTGAAGGGTTCGAGGTGAGGCCGTTCCTCCCGGCGGACTCCGCCGTACATCTCCCGTATCACCGAGAGGAGCACCGTCAGGTGATTGGACGCCACCACGCACGTCGCATGATACAGCTCCCTGAACTCCGGGGGAACTTCGATCACATGCCCCCGGAGCGTGCGGGCGAGCCGCCGAGCCATCCGGAGACCCGCCCGGGAACCGTCTGCGCCGTACCAGATCCCGCGCGCCAGTGGCACGATGCGCCGCGGGGAAAAACCCCGCGGAAATGTCTGCAGCGGATGGAACGAGAAGACCCTCGAGCCCCGCTCCTCCAGAGGCTCCAGGACCGACGCGGTCAGCATCCCCGAGGCGTGGCAGGCACCCATTCGGCCGAATTCCAGCCCTTCCAGCCGGGCGAGCGTCGAGGCCACTCCCGCAACTGCGTCGTGCGGGGTCGTAATGAATATGATGTCGGTCTCCGGCGGGATGGCGGTCAGGGCGTCCGCATATGTGCGGCACCGGAGGAATGATGCGGCTGAACGGGCCGACGAGCGGCTGCGCGAGACCACGGCGGTGATCCGTGCCCCCTCTTCCACGAGCACACGCCCGAGGACAGTGCCGACTTTCCCGGCGCCGACAATGGCGACGCGGAGCGGAACGCGGCCTTTTCCCGTTCCCTTCATCAGAACGCTACCGCACTCAGGTACCCGACAACGCTGCGGCGGTCCCCCGTGACATCCCCCGACGTCGCATACTCCA
>DASVIU010000628.1:0-7584 GCA_036386275.1 Bacteroidota bacterium
GGGCCCATGCAGGGGGGGAATCCTCCGTCGGGAAAGAGCGAGGACTGCCTGTACCTGAATATCTGGGCGCCGGCAAAATCCGCGCATGACCGCATCCCCGTCCTCGTCTGGATTTACGGCGGCGGATTCAACGCGGGGGCCACATCCGAACCGGTGTACAGCGGAGAAAAACTGGCCGGGAAGGGAGTGGTGCTTGTGAGCATCGCCTACCGCGTCGGCCAGCTCGGATTTATGGCGCACCCGGAATTGAGCGCCGAGAGCCCGAATCACGTCTCGGGGAACTACGGCCTTCTTGATATGATCGCGGGTCTCCAGTGGGTGCAGAAAAATATCGGGGCCTTCAGCGGCGACCCCGCCCGGGTGACGATATTCGGTGAATCGGCCGGAGGCATCGCGGTCAGCATGCTGTGCGCGTCGCCGCTGGCCAAAGGACTCTTCCACGGCGCGATTTCACAGAGCGGCGGTTCGTTCGGCCCGCCGCGGCTGACAACCTTTCCCGGGGAGAACCTGAAGCGCCTCGCCGACGCGGAGCATGCCGGCAAAGCGTATGCAGAGAGTGCACATGTATCGTCCATCGCAGAGCTGCGGAAGATGAGCGCTGACAAACTCCCGGCAATCCGCGGACTTGCATGGCCGATCATCGACGGACACGTGATTCCCGACGATCAATACAGGCTCTACGAGGCGGGCCGGTTCAATGACACGCCGATTCTTGTCGGCTACAACTCGGACGAGGGTGCAAGCTTCATGCCTCCGCGCACACCGGAGGCGTATATCGCCGGCGTGCAGGCGCGGTATGGCCCCTTCGCGGAGAGACTGCTGAAGGCGTATCCCGCCGGATCCGGAACGGTTCCCAAGACCGCCCGTGACCTGGCCCGCGACGCGGCGTTCGGCTGGCATACGTGGGTCTGGGCCCGGCTTCAGTCGAAGATGGGAACGGCAAAAGCCTTCTATTATTACTTCGATCATCACCCTGACCGTCCGGAGGGATCACCCCGGGCCGGATACGGATCCCCGCACGGTCAGGATGTGGCCTACGTCTTCCAGCATCTCAACTCTCTGAGTCCGGACGCGACAGATACTGACCCAGCAATCTCAGACGCAATGGGCACCTACTGGACAAATTTCGCAAAGCGCGGCGATCCGAACGGCGAAGGTGTCCTACTGTGGCCGGCGTTCAGCGATGCTAACCCTGTTGTGATGTATTTCGGCCAGGCGCCGCACACAGGCCCGGTACCAGGCGCCGGGTCGCTCGATGTCCTTGACGCCTATTTTTCGTGGCGGCGGACCCCGGAGGGAGAAGCGTGGGCGAAGTGATTGTCATGCCGCACAGGAAGCAGCCCGGTGAAAGGGGACATGAATGAGGACCATAACTCTCTTTCTTGCGCTGTCGATGCTGTTTGCTGCCGGACGGGCCGTCGCACAGCAACCTGCGCCGGTGAAAGTCGAGGGAGGGTTGGTACAGGGAGTATCTGACGACGGGGTGACCGTGTACAAAGGGATTCCGTTCGCGGCGCCCCCTGTCGGCGGGTTGCGCTGGCGCGCGCCGCAGCCTCCGGTCCCGTGGAAGGGAATCCGAAGGGCGGACAGATTTGCGGCGAACCCCATGCAGGAGATGCGGGAGAAATTCGGGCCGTGGACGTCGGAGTATCAGCCGCAGGGGATGGTGAGCGAGGATTGCCTCTATCTGAATGTCTGGACCGCCGCGAACACAGGGAAAGAAAAGCGTCCGGTGGTAATGTACATTCCGGGGGGCGCGTTCACCGGCGGATCGGGGAACGTACCGGTCTACGACGGCGTAAACCTGGCGAAGAAGGGGCTTGTCGTCGTGACAATCAACTACCGGGTAGGTGTGCTGGGATTCCTCGCACATCCGGAGTTGACGAAGGAATCGGAGCACAACTCTTCGGGAAACTACGGACTGCTTGACCAGGTGGCGGCGCTTGTATGGATCAGGAAGAATATCTCGGCGTTTGGAGGAGATCCCGGGAGTGTCACGATCATGGGACAGTCCGCCGGAGCGATGTCCGTACACTACCTGACAGCATCGCCGCTGGCAAGGGGACTCTTCATCCGGGCGATCGCGCAGAGCGGCTCCTCCACCCCGATCGGCCCGGGCGAACGTCTGTCGTCGGCGGAGAAGACGGGACAACGGTTTGCCGCTGCACGGGGCGCCGCTTCATTGGCTGAGCTGCGGGCGATGCCGGCGGCCGATGTGATCGCTCCGACGAAAGATGAATTTCACTTTCTCCCGATCATCGACGGATGGTTTCTGCCAGAGAGTGTGGATGAGATCGTTGCAGCCGGTGAGCAGAACGATGTGGCGACACTCACCGGCTGGGTCGCAGACGAAGGGAGCTTCAGCGGCGACTACGGCAGGGTCTCGGGGGAAGAGTTTCAGAAACGGGTGAGGCTGCAGGCAGGCGCGGAGGCGGACCGGATTCTGCAGCTCTACCCGGCGGCGACGGAGGCCAAAGCCGCAGAGTCACAGAAGGCGTTTGCGCGTGACGTGTCCGTGGTCTCAATGTCCCTCTGGGCAGAGAAACGCGCGCGGACCGGCAGGACAAACGTCTATACGTACGTGTTTACGCACCCGCAGCCCGGTGCCACACAGGAGCGTTATCAAACGTTCCACTCATCGGAGTTGCCGTACATCTTTGAGAATCTGCAGCAGTCGCCCAGGCCCTGGACTGCGGAAGATGAGAGGATCGCCCGGACGATGTCGGCCTACTGGACGAACTTCATCGCAGCGGGAGATCCGAACGGGAAGGGATTGCCGCGGTGGCCGGCGTTCGGCGAAACACCGGATCAGACGATGGCGTTGGGCGACACGACGGGGCCGCGGCCCGTTGCCGGCCGGGAGAGACTCGAGGCGTTGAAGAGGTTGTGGCAGGACGCGTCTCACGCGAAATTTGACCTCACCGGACCTCGGGACCCGTCTCGCATCCGTGGCTTCAACTATTCTCCCGCGAGGATAGTCGCGCCGGGGCATTCGATCGGCTGGTGGGCAAAGTACGACTCAGCGACAATAGTGTTTGATCTCAACCTGGCCACGCGTCTCAATCTGAATCAGGTGCGGGTCTTTGTCCCTTACGCGTCTGATCCGGAAGAGAGGGAGGCACTGCCGGCAAGATTAAGACACTTCGTGCGCGAATGTCAGAAGAGAGGTATCGGTGTGATGCCCGTTGTCGAAAGCGGGCCCTGGGTGAAGGACACATCGAAGCGGGCCCAGGGAAGAGAATGGGTCCGGTTTCTTGTGAACGCGCTCTCGAATGAACCGGGACTCGCATTCTGGGACGCCATGAATGAGCCCGACTGGCCTCCCTCTCCGAAGGAGTTGGTCGACATGAAGTTCGAAAACGCCAGGTTCATGGCCAGAACATTTCGCGAATGTGATCCGAACACGCCTGTGACGCTCGGGATGGCGTTCGTCGACGGGATGATTGAATTGGCGGATTGCGTGGACGTGCTCCAGTTTCACGATTACATGCAGACCCGCGAACAGATCAGGAACAACATTGCGCGGGCAAAAGAATTCGCCGCAAAGGTCAACAAGCCGCTCTTCAACGGCGAGATAGGATGTATCGGGCGTGCGAATCCATACGACATTACCCTCCAGGAACACATGAACGCAAAAGTTGGATGGTATGTCTGGGAGCTGATGATTGTCCGCGGAGAATGGGGCCACATCCACGGTGTGTTTTATGAGGATGGGAGCGTCCGCGATCCCTCAATTGCCGCCGCGATCATGGGGTTCTTCCGCAAACGGTCCGCGGACATCTATCCGGCTGTTCCGGACAGTGAAGGGTGGGTCTCGAGAATAGTCGACAGGAGCAACGCGTGGATGGAAAATCCCGGCAGAACCTGGAAGGAGGGACTCGATATCGCGGAAACAGGCGCTCACCTCCTGGAATCTGCGGAGCTCGCACCGATGAGAATCCCTCCCACATGGGAGGTTGACATGTTACGATCCGGCGAGGTGAACATGAAGGCACTGAACGCGCTCCTGCGCAGATTCAAAGAACAGCTTGCGCCCTACAGGCAGCCGCGGGAGAAGGAACATTAATTTCGCAGATCACCGGAGCCGGCCGGAGAAGACCCTTCCCGGGTGCGGGAAGGGTCTTCTGTAACGGCGGTCCCGCCTCACTTCTGGTCAGGCACTCGTTTGAGAACCATGCTCATTGTCTCTCCCTGCATGCCGGGTACCTTCATCGATATGGAATCCCCCAGAATAACGCACTGATGGTTGATCGTCATATCGCCGAACTGTACGTCGAATGAAAACGTTTTGCCATCCTTCTTGCTGTGAATAATCGGCATCGGTCCCATCGGTCCTTCCACCTGTCCGGTTAACGTATCTCCGCTTGTCTTAAACGTGAACATCATATCCATCGGACCGTTCGGGGTCTCCATTTGCGTTTTCCATTTGCCGGAAGGATCCTGGGCATAACTCATACCGAGTGCTGCAATGACCGTCGCACATAACCAGAGGTAACGTCGCATGGATATTCCTTCTTTGGGATGTGAATGAGTGTGAGGGATCCCCGCGCGGGCACCGCGGGGACCCTTCATGACGGGAAATGATTCCCTTACCGGAACAGCCGTGGTGCAAAGTCATTCAGACTCCTGCGCCATGTCAGCCATTCATGAGCCGTTCCCTGGGATTCGAAATACACAATGTTCTTGATGCCGTGCTTGAGCAGAGCGTCCTTGGCGTCCTTTGTGCCGAATTTTTCTTCGGTCCCGATGCTGATGTAGAAGAGCTTTATCTGGCTGTTGAATGCGTCGGCGTCCTTGAACGCGCCGTTATACGCCGTTTCCACTGTCGTGTTGCCGCGGAATCCGAAGAAGCCGCTGAAGGCGCCCATCCACGCGAATTTGTCCATATTGGTGAAGACGGTGTTGCAGGTCTGGAAGCCGCCCCGCGACAACCCGGCCATGGCCCGGTGGTCTTTGTCCGTGTACGTGCGGAAGGTTTTGTCGATGAACGGAATCAGGTCGTTGACGTAGATCTTCGTGATATCGCCGGATGCTTCGCGCACATCTGAGTTGGTTTGAATATCGCCGCTGGGCATGACAACGATCATCGGAACGGCTTTTCCGGATTCGATCAATCCGTCCATGATATTCGCCATGTGCCCCTGCACCGACCACCCGTTTTCATTTTCACCCCATCCATGCACAAGATAGAGGACCGGGTATTTCATTTCCAGGTTCTTTTCGTATCCGGGCGGGACGTAAACGTTCACGTGACGTTCGATACCGTTAACATCGGACCAGTAGAAGAAGGAGCGAATCTGTCCGTGCGGGATCGTCCTGTCAAATCTGTAGTAATTGCCCTCGGGACCTTCCGGGATTTCAATACCTGCCGATTCCCAGTTGCTGCCGAAGTACGCTTTGCTTCCCCGGTCCATCACCGGAACGCTGTCAATGAGAACGGCATAGTAATGAAATCCGACAACCTGGGGGTCCGATGTGCAGGTCCAGACCCCTCTGTCGTCTTTCTTCATGGCATATTTCTTATTGCTCAGGTCGAGAAGAACCTGCTGCGCATAGGGTGCGACAACGCGAAACATCGCCTGGCGCGTCTGAGCATTCACAGCCGGGTATTGCGAGATAAATGTGTTTGTCGATGCCGGTTTAAAACCTTCGGGAAGCGGCTCTTCCTTCTGACCGCGCATAGCCCCGGCAAACTGAGCCGGTGCGATGTCGCAAATCATAAGAGCGGCGACAGTAACAAGAATGAGTCTTTTCATAATGTGAAACCTCATGGAGTTGTTAGGAACGGGGAGGAACAGACCGGAAAACAGGAAAAGGAACATCTGCTATAATGATAATCAATCTTATCGACATTCACACGCTTCCCTGAGGTTGGATAGCGTCTCAGTGTGCGTACGCCGATACGGCGGCCCGTCCTGCCGCCGGTTGGTCGATGTCACGTCAGCACAACTCGTCGGTGCTGGCGGATTCGCTGACTCCTCGGTCGAGCACAGCGTGCATTCGGCAGTGAACAGCGGGTGTTGGGAAAGAACAGCGAGAAAGAGGTCGTCGTAGAGGGCACGAGAATGGAGGCACTCCTTCAGGGTCCCGGGCGGCGAACGTGACGGTGGATGCCATCAAGTAAGTATTCTACACAAATATACCTCTGCTCACAGGTATTGTCAACCGCATGGGACGGACGCACTTCGGCATGGACGTTGGCTTTGCGGAGCCTTTGGTTGGCCCGGGGGCGGGCCGCCGCCGGCATGCGGTCGATCAGGACCCTTGAGAATGCCGCACCAATTGCGTAAAATAAACTCTTGAAAAGAATCGTCCCCGCATCGTCTGCAAGAACCGAGAATTCTGCAAGGAGTGACCCATGAGCGTTTCTCGCTGCATCATGACGCCGGTATTCTGCGTCCTTGGTGTACTGGCCTTCCAGGCCCGTTCGGCCGCATCCGGCAATCCTCCCCGCGGTACCATGACCGGCGACACTACCCGCAGCATCGCGCCTTACTTTGCGCCAGCCACCTCGGGCGCCAGGGCGCCTGACGCCGACGGGTTCCTGCAGCGCTGGCTGCTTCTTGAGCCGATCAACAAGCCGAACCGCAGCAACACCGTGTTTACCGACAGCTACATCCGGAATGCCTTCAATACCGAGTACTTCCCCGGCCAGTTCACAATGGTTCCGCGCGACGGCGACAAAGTGACCGTTGCCGGCGGGCAACTCGCATGGCATGCCCTGGACGCCGCCGATTTCAATGTCAGGCTCTTTCGCTTCGCCTACGGCCTGAACAAGCCTACGTACGGCGTCCTGTTCTGGGCTGTTACCTTTGTCAACAGCCCCCGGGAGATGAAGAACGTTCGCATGGCCGTCGGCTCCAATTCGGCGTCGATGTGGTGGCTCAACGGCAAAGAAGCCGTCATCCTCTCAGGCGATCGGCGCATGGTGATGGATGACTGCGTCTCCAAACGCCTCACACTCAACAGGGGCCGGAACGTTATTCGGGGCGCCGTTATCAACGGTCCCGGCTTAAGTGACTTCTGTGTTCGCTTCATCGATGAGAATGGTGACCCGGTCAAGGAGCTCACCGTGAGCGTTGAGGACGCCGGGGGGCGGTAAGTTGTCAAATAGTGATATCAATCGTCTTGTTCTGGGAGGTCTCATGAAATCCCGTGTATTCGCGGCAGCGGTTATGACCCTGCTCTCTCTCCGTCTGTCGGCCGTGGCGCTGGCTCAGGCCGGCAAACCGTACATACATGATCCCTCGACAATCATGCTGTGCGACGGCAAGTTCTACACCTTCGGCACCGGAAATGGAGGCTTGATCTCCGATGATGGCTGGATCTGGCAGGGCGGAGCTGTGCGTCCCGGAGGCGGCGTGGCCCCCGATATCATCCACATCGGGAATCGTTACTACGTGAGTTATGCCAGGGGAGGAGGAGGACTGGCCGGCGGACACGCCAGCAATGTCTACGTCATGTGGACAACGACACTCGACCCCCGGTCCCCGGAGTTCGGATTCAAGGACGAAACCCTCGTCGCGTCGTCTGACGGTGTTGAGGACTGCGATGCAATCGATCCGGCGTTTCTCCTCGATCCCA
>DASVIU010000629.1:0-3522 GCA_036386275.1 Bacteroidota bacterium
GTCAGTGCGAATTTCCGGAGTCCGTTCTCGTCGACGAACTGGTCGAAGACATCCGTCCCCAGGACCACGGCGGGGGGGACGTAGATGATCACGTTGTCGAAGCGGTTGCGGACGTTGTAGTCGTTGATGAGCGTGCTAACGAATCCCAGGCCCCGGGCCTTCCCTCCGAGCGAGCCCCCGCCGATCCGGGCGAAGCTGCTGTCGGGGTCGAACGTCTCCTTGGTGAAATCGGCGATGATCCCGCGCTGCCGTATGTTTCTGTAGTTGTGGAGCGACTGGATCAGGTCGGTCCTGAGGGCCTCCGCTGACGGGTAGTCCGTGACCTTGCGGGGCCGCAGCTGGTGTGCCAGCCAGAACTCCGTCCGCGCCTTGAGCCAGTTGGAGAAATGGTTCCGCTCGGCGTGATAGAGGATGCTCTCCTCGGGGACGATCGCGAGCTGCTCCTCCAGGCTGCGCAGGTCGGTGGCGCGCCCCACCTCGACTCCCTCGCGTGTGCGGAAGGCAAAGTCGCCGAAGCTGAAAGAGTGGGCCATGAACTGCCGCAGGTCGTTCAGCATCATCGGTGTATCCTTCATGACGAACGACGCCCCGGCGTCCCGCGCGTCCTGTTCATTCGCCTGGACGTTGGACATGAGAAGGATGGGGATGTCCGATTGCAGTCCCTTCACGGCGCGGGCGAAATCGATCCCCGCGCGCGGGTCCTGTTTGCCCAGCCGGGGGAAATCGACGTCGGAGATGATGCCGAGCGTGAACTCCCGGTATTCCTGGAAATACGTCCAGGCCTCCTCATACGACGAACAGAGGAGGATTTTCGGCCTGGCCCTCATGCGGAGGAACTTGTGCGTCAGGTTGATCCCTTCGGATATGAGCCGCTGGGACTGTTTCAGGATTTCGGTATAGATGATGGGGAGGATGGAAGAATAAAACCTGACGTTGTCCTCGATGACAAGGACCGTCTGTACCCCGACCATCCGGGTGTCGTGGTCGACGTTGATCCGGTCTTCCAAGGACTTGATGATCGCGATGATGATCCTGAAATCTCCCTGCCAGATGAACACCCTGTCGAAAACCGATGTTTCCCCTTTAAGGAGAAGGTACTTGAGCTCCCTGTTGTCGTGTGCGAGCAGCACGACCGGGATGTTGAGCCCCGATTCCCTGACGAGCTTCGCGAACTGGATCGCGGGCATATCGTCGATGTGGAGCGTGGTGATGACGAGGTCGAACCTGCGTTCTTCTTTCGCAAGCGCGATCGCTTCCTTCCCGCTCGAGACTCTCGTCAGCTCGGGGGAATGGCTCAGGTTGAACCCCTGGTACTCGTTCCTGATCAGCTCGTAGAGTCGCCCGTCCTCTTCGAAAAGGTACAGGTCATACAGGCTCGAGACGAGGAGGACGTCGCGGATCCGGAGCCTCATCAGGTTCTGAAAGCCCTGGAACCGGTTCCCGTACCCGTGCTCGACGAGAAGTGTATCAAGGGTCTTGGTGATGCTGTCGATATGCTGATCCACGGCGCTCGGATTCCCGGGGGAATGGCACATAAGTGCTGCAGGGACCTCCTCACCGGGCGGCCCCTGCAGCCGTCACACATGACGAACGGCGGTCACCTTAGACGACCCCCTGATCCATCATCGCATCGGCGACCTTCAGGAACCCGCCGATGTTGGCGCCGTTGACGTAGTTCCCCGGCGTCCCGAACCGGTCGGCCATCTGAATGCACGTCGCGTGGATGCTCTTCATGATCATACGGAGCCGGTTGTCGACCTCGTCCCGGGTCCACGGGAGGCGCATGCTGTTCTGTGCCATCTCCAGTCCGGACACCGCCACGCCTCCGGCATTGGCTGCTTTGCCGGGACCGTACAGGATCTTGGCGTCGAGGAACACCCTGACCCCGTCGAGCGTCGTGGGCATGTTGGCCCCCTCGGCCACGAGGTACGCGCCGTTCCGGACGAGGTTTTGCGCGTCCTTGCCGTTGATCTCGTTCTGCGTCGCGCTCGGGAACGCGCAGTCCGCCTTGTGGCTCCAGAGGGGATTGTAGTCGAGCTTCGGGTTGACGGTCGTATACACCGCGGTCTTGAACTTCGTTGTGTACTCCTTGATCCGCTCCCGGCGGACGTTCTTCAGTTCCATGATGTAGGCGAGCTTTTCCGTCGTTATCCCGGCTTCGTCGTAGATATACCCGTCGGAGTCGGACACCGTCATGGCCTTCCCGCCAAGCTGGAGGATCTTTTCGATCGTGTACTGCGCCACGTTGCCGCTGCCGGAGACAAGGCAGGCCTTTCCTTCCAGAGTCTTGCCGCGCGTCGAGAGCATCTCGGCCGCGAAGTAGACCGCGCCGTATCCTGTCGCCTCGGGCCCGATGAGCGATCCGCCCCAGTTGAGCCCTTTCCCGGTCAGCACACCCGTGAACTCGTTCCGGAGCTTCTTGTACTGGCCGAAGAGGTAGCCGATCTCGCGCCCGCCGACGCCGATATCCCCCGCGGGAACGTCGGTATCAGGACCGATGTGCCGGGAGAGCTCGCTCATGAATGCCTGGCAGAAACGCATGATCTTAAGGTCGCTTTTCCCCTTCGGGTCGAAGTCCGATCCCCCTTTTCCCCCTCCCATCGGGAGCGTGGTCAGGCTGTTCTTGAACACCTGCTCGAAGGCAAGGAATTTCAGTATGCCGAGCGTCACGGACGGGTGGAACCGGAGTCCTCCTTTGTACGGCCCGATGGCGCTGTTCATTTCGATGCGGTAGCCGCGGTTGATCTGGACTTCCCCCTGGTCATCTACCCACGGCACCCGGAACATGATGACCCGTTCCGGTTCGATTATGCGTTCGAGTATTCTCGCCGTCCGGTATTCAGGATGGCGTTCCAGGACGAGGGAAAGTGATTCTGCGACCTCCTGAACAGCCTGATGGAATTCAGGTTCCGCCGGGTTTTTCGCCTTCACTTCTGCTATGAGGTCACTTGCGTACTGCGACATAATTACCTCCCTGTTGAAGTGAGTCTGTCTGTTGTGCTGCAGACGTAATCGAAGAGATTACGTTTCAACCCAACGCCTCAGCGGCCCGGTTTCAGGATGATGCCGATGTTCTTCCTCCCGTTGATCTTCGCTACGATCGGCTCATCGAACTGCAGATGCCGCGTGAAGCGCAACTCTTCCGCCGCGGGCTGCTGCCTCAGCCAGTCCCAATCGATGTACCCGAGGTGGGTGAACGAATTCACCGTGAAGTACCCGACGCGGAATGATGTGATATTCTGAAAGAAATGTGATCCCTGCGACGGGGTCACATTGAAGTCCTTGAACCCTGCTTCGACGATGACGGAGGCGCCGGCGATCTGGTCCCATGTCACGGGGATGCCGAGCCACGGGTCGAGGCTCCCCCAGCGGCCGACACCGATGAGGACGTACGGACGCTTCCGGGCGATCAGGTCCGTGTTGAACAGGCTCACTTCCGCCGCGACGTCCTTGGCCCTGGACCGTTCGAACTGCTGGATGTCGACGACAACGATGTCGTGGATATCCTTGATGACGCCGTTC
>DASVIU010000630.1:0-3360 GCA_036386275.1 Bacteroidota bacterium
AGGGATGTTCCCGCCCCCGACGTCTATACGAATCCACAGACGATGGCATGGATGATGGACGAGTACGAAACGATCTCCAACCGCCATCACCCGGGAGTGCTGACCGACAAGCCGCAGCAGATCGGGGGGACCGAGGGGAGGCGTGACGCCACTGCCAGGGGAGGCGTCATCACCGTGCGGGAAGCATGCACATTGCTCGGCGCGGACCCGGCGAAGGGGTTCGCCATACAGGGGTTCGGGAACGCCGGGCAGCGGGCGGCGTTGCTCCACAGGGAGATCCTCGGAGGGGGAAAACTCGTCGCGGTGAGCGATTCACGGGGGGCGATCTTCCGGGCGGAGGGGATGGATCCGGAAGAGCTCGTCATGCACAAGCTGAAAACCGGCTCGGTGCTCGGCTTCCCCGGAGTGAAGGTCATTCCGCACGAAGCGCTCCTGGAACTCGATGTCGAAGTCCTCTACCCCGCGGCGCTCGAGAACGTGATCACCGCAGACAATGCACCCAGGATCCGCGCACGCATCATCTGCGAACTGGCAAACGGCCCCACGACGCCTGAGGCGGACATCATACTGAACAAAAAAGGAATACACGTTATACCGGACATACTTGCCAGTGCGGGGGGGGTGACAGTCTCGTACTTCGAGATGGTCCAGGACAATTACTCCTGGTTCTGGGACGAAGAACTGATCCACGAGCGCCTCGACAGGAAGCTCACGCAGGCATACCACACGGTGCAGGAAGCGGTCAAGGAGAAGAAAGTACACCCGCGGCTGGGAGCGATGGTGGTCGGTGTCGCGCGGGTTGCAGAAGCGGCAAAGCTGCGAGGGTGGGTGTAGCGGATTGCTTCGCTTCGCCCGCAATGACAGGTTGCTTCGGGCACGCCTTCGGCGTGCCCTCGCAATGACAAATATGCAGTAGGTCAGCGGTGGAATATTCCGACGGTGCTCGCACTTTCGAGCACACGGGTCCCCATCTCCTGACGGCATTCTTCCACGGTCGAATACGGTCCGACGTGAAGCGACTCCACACTGAGGGCATGGACCGTTATCACGTATTCGTGGGGACCCGAGTTCTTCTGAGGCGAGGGCCCGTCGTACCCGAGTCCGCCGAAGGAATTGCGCAGCTCGAGGGATCCCGGCGGCATTTTCTCTCGGGTCCCGGAAGCATGCTCGGGGATTTCACGCACCGAGTGGGGCACGTTGATCACGAACCAGTGCACCCAGTTGCGTGCCGCCGGGTGACGGTCGATCACGGAGAAAACGAACGATTTTGTTCCAGGCGGGACGTCTCCCCAGTGGACCGGCAACGAGACATTCTGGCCTCCCGTCACGGTGCGGTGTGCGAACTTGTTCGGGATGTACTTTCCGCTCAGGAGGGCCGGGCAATACACCTTCATTTCTTCTTTCCCGCCGCGCTCCCGGCGGCACTCTTGATCGCCTCGCGGATCTCATCCATCTCCACCCTCCCCTTGCGCAGGTACTTGATCCCCTGCATCTGGAATTGCATCACTTCCTTCATGGGAAGGTCCCGCCCGGAGATGACCACGATCGGGATCGACGAAGTGTCCGGATCCGCCTTGAGCCGTTCGATGAACTCCATCCCACCCTTCCTCCCCAGCGCCAGGTCCATAAGCACCGCGGCGACCCTGTGTTGCTTTGCCCAGCCAACGACGTCATCGCTGTCGAGCGGAAACTGGACGCCGGCAAACCCGTCCTCTTCGACGATGAATTTCAGAAGATTTGAGAAATCCGTGCTATCCTCTACAATGAGAATCGCCCGGGGTCCTGCATTCGGGGGGGTCTTCGGCATAAGAATTGCATTAAAATGGGAATGAGCCTCCCCTCAAGGGGGGGGGAGCATAGGCTTGTTGAAGGTACGTCAAGCAGCGGCTTAAATCAACTCTTTCCTTGCGTTAAGTTCATTTTATCATTAGTTTATAGCGATTTACTCAGACACAGCACTCAAACCAGATCAGGAGAGCCAATCCCACCATGATTCGCCTCGTGAAGATCTGTTTTGCCCCGGCGGCTCTGCTTGTCATTTCGTCCTGCAGTAGCCTGAAGATGGACCGCGTCGATTTCGGTTGGCCTGTCGAGAGCGTCGTCACGGTCAGCAGCGCAAACAAGATTGAGGATCTCCGGTATTCCGTGAGCGCGTGGGTCGCAGGACTCGCCCAGGAGGAGTTCCAGGACTCGACCGCCCTCCACGGCGCCAGGCTCCGTCTCCTGAGGAGCTCGGAGGGCTACTATTTTCTGACAGGTCCGAAATTCAAACATGTCTATGTCTTCTCCCCCGGACCTTCGTCCCTGGTCCTGAATAAAGCGATACCCGTCTCGGAGGGAGGACTCTCGAACCCCGCGCTGAATCAGCGTCCCCCCTACGTTGAGCTTCTGGACGGGAACAACTTCCACGTACTCCTCACGTCTGACGACATCGTCGAGGTGAAGAAATGAGCCGAATATTCCTTCTCGCACTCCTGAGCGCGATCCTCTCCGCCGCCGGCACGGCACAGCGATCCGATTACGCGCTCAAGAGCGATTTCGAAGAACGGTACCGGCAGATCGCCTCGCGTCTCGATTCCGCGACAGCCACGCAGGAAATCGAGTCATTGAAGGGCGAGATCGAAAAGCTGGAAACGGACTTCACACCGCATCAGCAGTTCCTGGATAAAGCACTCTACCCGCTCACGTTCACCGAGAGCATGGCGAAGCTCCGTTCCCTTCAGGTCCTCACCTATGACCGGGTGTATCTCATCAGCACGCAGGGGGTGAAGCTCAGCGAGCTCGAATCGCGCCTCGCCTCACTCACGACCCGGCTCGACTCGCTCACCGCGCAGCGTGATCAGCTCTTCGGCGAGCTTCAGGAAAGCAGGAAATCCCTCACAGCGCTCCGCGAAGCGGTGAAGAGGCTTACGGCCAATCTGGCGGCGAAGGACAGGCTGATATTCGCCATTGCGGATTCGATATTTCTGCCGTACGGAAAAGACCTCCACCAGGTCGCCGACCTGCAGAAGGAAGCGATCGGCCAGCGGCTGGACAGGGCGAACGTTCTCACCCGGGTCTACGAGATCGCAGCGGACAATGTGAAATTTCTGGACGTGACGCAGCTGCAGGGAAAAGACTACGGGAACCTCATCGAGCAGTATCAGGCCTTCACCGGGCGCTGGGCGGGGCTGAAGGAGAAGATCACGGACGTGGCGGCCACAAACTCGATGGTGCCGGCCGGGTCGACAGGGAAGGGATCAGCGAAGACCCCCGTCGTGCGGGGGGGGAAGGAGATCAGAGGGGCGTCCGAGACCGCGGCCGCACAGTCTGCCCACGTGGACTCCGTGCTGGCGGAATGGCGCGCCAGGCTGAACGCGG
>DASVIU010000631.1:0-1918 GCA_036386275.1 Bacteroidota bacterium
GGTTCTCTCCCTCGTACAGATCCATCACGATAAAAATCTGCCCGTCCACGGTTTCATCGATCTCGTGGACGGTGCAGACATTGTTGTGCTGGAGCGCGGAAGCAGCCTGCGCTTCCTGAATGAACCGTTCTTTGGTGTCGGGATCGCGGGAGAGCTCCGGAGGGAGAAATTTGAGCGCCACGGTCCGCTTGAGCCTGGTGTCCTCGGCTTTGTACACCACGCCCATGCCGCCGCCGCCGATGTGCTCAATTACCTTATAATGGGAGAAAACCTGGCCTATCATGTATCGGCGATGGGGGAGAAGTGAGGATAAAACATAGCAAAGTGCTGGGTGGGATGCAATGAACCGGTTCAACTGTTGAATTCCGCGACGGGATTTAGTACAATAACAAGGCAGCCAATCCGCTATTTGAGATACTGGGGCCCCATCAGTCAAACGGATGGGGCTCCCTTGTTATTGGCAGGGGGGGTGCTTACCCACCCCGGGCCTATTGAAACCGATCTATGCGGAACACGATCACATTCCTGATGGACGGGAACCCGGTGGAGATCGATTTCTCCCGTGAGAAGTCGATCCGTCCCACCACCACGCTCCTGAACTACCTCCGATCACTCCCTTCCCACAGAGGTGTGAAGGAAGGTTGCGCGGAAGGGGATTGCGGCGCATGCACTGTCGCGATAGCCGAGAGGGCGGGGGAGGGCGCTCTCCGTTACCGGGCGGTCGACTCCTGCCTTCTGTTCCTCCCCATGATTGACGGAAAGCAGCTCATCACAGTCGAGAATCTCCGGTCCCCGGCCGGACTCCTCCATCCCGTGCAGGAAGCGATGGTGGAACACCACGGGAGCCAGTGCGGGTTCTGTACCCCCGGGTTTATCATGTCGATGTTCGCTCTGTATAAACAATCCTCTGTGCCGTCCCGCAGGGAAATCGAGGACGCGCTCACAGGGAATCTCTGCCGCTGCACCGGATATCGCCCGATCGTGCATGCTGCGCAGGCTGCGTGCGCCCGTGGTCCGGTTGATCATTTCAGTGCAATGGAAAAGAGCGTCCTTTCGACGCTCGCATCGTTCCCGCGCGACAGCATAGAGATCAGCACGCCGGGACAGAGATACTTCCGCCCGGTTACCCTGAATGAGGCGTGCCGTGCTCTCGCGGAATTCCCAGGTGCCTGTGTGATCGCGGGGGGGACCGATGTGGCGCTTCGCGTGACGAAGCGGCACGAAGTCCTCGGGACGGTCATCGACCTCGGCGCTGTCCCTGATCTGAGACAGGTGAGTGCATCGGAGGAAGGCTTGCAGATCGGGGCCGGGGTCCCGCTTGCTGATCTCCTTCCGCTTCTTGATGGAAAATATCCGGCCCTTGCCGAAACACTCTCCCTGTTCGCTTCCCGTCAGATCCGGAATCTTGCAACGCTCGGGGGGAACATCGGCACGGCCTCGCCCGTAGGCGATATGTCCCCCGTCCTCATTGCCAGCGGTGCGAGCGTCATCCTGCAAAGTGTCCGTGGGACCCGGCAGGTTACGCTGGACGGTTTCTTCACCGGGTACCGGAAGACGCTCCGTGAACCCGATGAGTTGATCCTGGCTCTGCGCATTCCCCCCCCTGACGGCGCGCTTATCCGTTCGTACAAGGTGTCGAAGCGTCGCGATCTTGATATCGCGACACTGAGCGCCGGGTTCCGCCTCAGCGTGACCGGTGGGGGAGACGTGGAATCGCTGACGATCGCCTACGGAGGGATGGCCGAGCGGACGAAGAGGGCTGTGAAGACCGAACAATACCTGATCGGGAAACCCTGGTCGCGCGATCGGGTTGAAGCAGCAGGGGAATACATGAGTCAGGATTTCAGCCCCATCACGGACGTCCGGGGGTCCGCGGAGTTCCGAATGCTTGCGGCAAAGAATCTCCTTCTCAAGTTCT
>DASVIU010000632.1:0-2795 GCA_036386275.1 Bacteroidota bacterium
GTCAGTGCCGCGCTGGTGTTATTCTGTTTCATGGGAGTGGTGTTCCGGCTATATGGGGAGAGCGCTCGTCCGGCGCCCGGTCCACTGCTATGATAGCGAAAATTGTGGAATACTTCATCCGCGGCCGGTCACATCAGTCCGGCGGGATCGACATCGATGATCAGACGTACATCGCCCGGGCGTCGGGCGCCGGTTTCCCTCATCGCCGCGTGGAGGACTTCCCTGACGGCGGCGCCTGAAGGGTCTTCCTCCTTGAGACATTTTAGTATGAGGTGCCAGCGGTATTTCCTGTCTATTCTGCCGATGACGGCGGGTGCCGGGCCCAGTAACGTGGCCCGAATCCCTCCCTCCCGCAGCGAGGTCGCAAACCGTTCCGCTTCGTGCCGTACATGGTCCTCATTTTCCCCCGTGGTCTCCACGAGCATCAGCCGTGAGTAAGGAGGATAAGCAAGTTCCCGCCGCGATCGGAGCTCTTCCGCGTAGAAAGCCCTGAAGTCATGGTCAAGGACATGCCTGAGCGTGAAATGTCCCGGCTGGTGTGTCTGGATGATCACCTCTCCCTCGAGCACGCTCCGTCCCGCCCGTCCCGCCACCTGCGTCAGGAGCTGGAACGTCCTCTCCGAAGAACGGAAATCGGGGAGCAGCATCTGCGTATCCGCGGAGATCACCCCCACAAGCGTCACGCGCGGAAAATCCAACCCCTTTGCAACCATCTGTGTCCCGAGGAGTATATCCGCTTCCCCGTTCGCGAACGACCGGAGAATCCTGTCATGCGCCCCCTTCCGCGTCGTCGAATCCATGTCCATCCGCTGGACGCGGGCCCCGGGAAACATCTGTGCAAGTTCCTGCTCGACCTTTTGCGTCCCGATCCCGCGCAGCTTGATATCCGCACCGCCGCACGTGGGACAGAGGATGTGAGGCTTGCGGATCAGGCCGCAGTAATGGCACCGGAGGTGTTTCTTCGCAAGGTGGTAGGTCAGAGTCACGTTGCAGTTGTCGCACATCTCCGCGTAGCCGCACTCCGCGCATTCCACAAACGGCGCGAACCCCCGCCGGTTTTGCAGAAGTATGATCCCCTCCTGTCGTTCCAGCCGTTCCTGTATCTTCCCCCGGAGGATCCCGGAAATTGTAGGCTGGACGAAATTCTTCAGCGGAGCCCTCCCTTCGGGGGGGAGCGACTCTTTCAGGGCCGCGTACGAGTTCTTCCGTTCCGCGGTCATATCCACCACTGCGATCGACGGCATCGGGACATTGTCGATCCGCCCGGGCATCTCCAGGAGCGTATATTTCCCGGCCTCCGCGTTGTGGAAGGATTCCACGCTCGGGGTCGCGGACCCGAGCACGACAACCGCCCCGGCATGCCCCCCGCGGACCACGGCGACGTCACGGGCGTTGTAGCGTGGAGAGGAATCGAACTGCTTGTACGATGCTTCGTGCTCCTCATCGACAACGATAAGCCCCAGGTTCGCAAGCGGTGCAAACACAGCGGACCGGGGGCCGATGACGATCTTTGCATCACCCCGGTATCCCCTCCGCCACGCGTCATGCCTCTCACCGGGCGACATGCGGCTGTGCACCACCGCGACATCGGTCCCGAAATGAGATTTAAACCGGCGGACCATCTGGGGGGTGAGAGAGATCTCAGGGACGAGGACGATCGCCGTTTTGTGGTGCGAAAGGCATGAACGTATCGCTTCGATATAGACCTGCGTCTTCCCACTCCCCGTCACGCCGTTTATGAGAAATGTCCCTCCGTGTCCATGTTCCATCGCGGCCGTCAGCGCGGAAAGCACATTCCCCTGTGCGTCGTTCAGCACTATCCCGAGCGTCTGCAGTTCCGTGCCGAAATCCTGCTCGCGCGACACCTCGACGCGTTCCGTGGTGATGACGCCGGAACTGACAAGTTCGCGAAATTGTGTCAGCGAGGCTCCCGTGTGGCGCAGGAGGTCGCTGACCTGCGTGTTCGCGGCCGTCACCCCCTCCGTGGCGAGCAGCTCCTCGAGGAGACCGCGGACTTTCTTCCTGCGTGGAGGGAGGGAATCGAGCGCACCCCTGAGCGCCGAATCGCTCAGGAGATCCCTCCGGACCATCTCCACGAATTTCGGTTTCACCGCCGGCCGGGGGATGTACTCCTCCGATTCGACGAGCCCGGCGCGGACGAGTTCGTTCAACAGGGCGTTCACCTGCCGCGCGCCGGTCTTTTTCTGAACCTCGCGCGCGGACACTTCCCCCTTCCCCCATATGAACGCCGCCGCTTCCGCCTGTTTCGGAGCGCGGCTCTTCAGATCCTCCAGCGCTGCCGGCGTCAGCGCTTCCAGCGGGCGCACGATCCGTTTGCTCGAAGGGGAGAACCCCTGCGGCATCGCCGCCTTCAGGACATTCCCCAGCGGAGCGAGATAATAGCCCGCGATCCAGCGGCAGAGCCACAGGAGCTCCTCCGATACGATCGGTGCGGGGTCGACGATGTCGTGGAGCGGCTTGAGTCCGGTGACGGTGGTGTTCGCGGGGAGTCCGGTGATCAGTCCTGTCGCGTACTTCCGGCCGAAGGGGACGACGGCACGGGTCCCGACGAGTGCGGCATTCTCGAGATCGGGGGGGATGAGGTAGGTGAACTCCCTGTCGAGGCTGACGGGGAGAGACACGTTGGCGTAACGATTCATTGCAAAATATGGACAAATCGCCGCTGAAGAACAAGCAAGAGGAGAAATCAGAGGATGCCGAGGTCCCTCAGTATCGCGACGGCCGCGGATTTTCTCTCCGCGAATATTCTTGCGCCGCCGCAGCGAAGATTTGAG
>DASVIU010000633.1:0-1609 GCA_036386275.1 Bacteroidota bacterium
CTATTCTACCTCGACCAATGCCCAATGTCTGACAGGTGACGGCTATGCGCTTGCGTTTGATGCCGGTGCGGAGCTGGTCGATATGGAGATGGTCCAATTCCTCCCTTTGGCCTTTCCTCGTCCCTCGACGATGCGGGGTCAGTTGATCGGCATGTGCTCCCTCTTCGGCCCGAACGTCAAGCTCTATAATGGCTTGGGTGAACGCTATATGCTGCGCTATGACCCGGAAAAGTTGGAGTATGCTACCCGCGACGTGGTGGCACGGGCGAACTATACCGAGATCCAGGAAGGAAGAGGCACCAGAAGGAAGACCATCCTGGTCGATCCGACCGAAAACGATCGGTCTTGCGTCGGAACGTACCGGGTCTCGCTCGCCGTGGCATACGATATGATCGCGGAAACGTTCGGAGAGAAAGCGGCCAACTGGGAAGCGGCCTTCGAGGCGATTCCCTCCCAGCACTTCATGATGGGTGGGGTGCGGATCGATGAGGATTGCCGGACCACGGTTGCGAACCTGCTTTGTTGCGGAGAGGCGTCCGGCGGTGTGCATGGGGCCAATCGGTTGGCCGGAAACGCGCTTACAGAGATTCTCGTGTTTGGAAAGAGGGCCGGCAGAAAGGCAGCGGCAATAGCCCGCACCACCCCTGTGAAACAGATCCATCCCGAGATGGCGCGTGCTGCCGTTAGGCAGACGCAGGTTTACCTGAACAATCAGGACGGAGTACCTCCGGGACACGCGCGACAGAGGCTCCAGACGTTAATGTGGGACAAGGTCGGCATCGTACGCTCCGGAGACGATCTCGAACAGGCGCTGAAAGCGTTGAGTCGCCTTGAACGCATGGCCGACGGTGTAGCGGCGAGATGCCGAATGCGCCACTGGAACAGAGAACGGCTTGAAGCGTTGGAATTCAGGCTGATGGTTAAGACGGCAAAGTTGATCGCCACGTCCGCCCGGGAGCGGACAGAGAGCCGGGGCTCGCACTATCGGCGCGATTTTCCGGAGACCGATCCGGCGTGGCGCAGAAACGTTATTCTCAGCAAGGGGAGCGACAACGAGATCAAGGTAGCGGTTGCGTAGAGAAGAGCCCCCCCACCCGTCCCCTCCCCCCTCCGAGGGGGAGGGATAGGGAGAGGGGGGGGCGGCATGGTACTGGTACTATCGATGGTGAATAGGCTGAAACGGAGCGACGCGTGAAAGCAACTGTTAAGATATTGCGCTGGGACCCGGAACGGGCGGTGAAGCCGCGGTACCGGACCTACACGGTTCCCTTCTCCTCCGGTGATAAGGTCCTCGGAGGTCTGCTCTATATTTACAAGCATCTCGACCCGTGCCTTTCCTTTCGTTTCAACTGCAAAGGACGCCATTGCGGGGAGTGTTCCGTTATGATCAATGAGAAACCGGGTCTCTCCTGCGCAGTACCCATGTCCCGCGAGCTAACCATCGAGCCGCTTCAGAATCTCCCCGTGATCAAGGATCTGGTGATCGATAGAAGCCGGATTTACAAGAGCATCGCGGAGCGCCTCCCGCGCATCGATGGAAAGAAACACGAAGGTAAAGGTCTTCGCACTCTTCCCATGGATGTGGTCGACAGGATCGTCCGGCTCGACG
>DASVIU010000634.1:0-6102 GCA_036386275.1 Bacteroidota bacterium
GGTTCCTTTCCAGGTCTTCAGTACGATCAAGCCGTCCGACATTTCCCCGTATGTATTGTACGTAATCCAGTCTCCGAGGTTGAGGTAGACCCCTTTGCCGATCTGTACGGCGGCCGGCTTGTGGTGATGCCCCATCACGACCACATCGGCCCCTCCCCGGATCATTTGCTCTGCGTAGAGCAGCATCCCCTTTTCCTCGCCGTAGTGCCTGGTCGTCGTGTACGCCCGGCTTGAACGGGAAGTCCTGTGTGCGATCCGGACGCCGATGTCAGGGTGGAGCCAGCGGTACAACCGGACGGCAAAGGGGTTGCGAAGGACCGGCCTGATGAGCCTGTACCCGAGGTCGTTTTCCGCGAGTCCGTCCCCGTGGTGGACATGGACCCGCTTCCCCTGAACCGTCACATCGAACGGCTCTCTGTGCAGGGTCGCGCCGATTTCTGTTTCGAAGAAATCACCCATCCAGCAATCGTGGTTCCCCACGAGATACTGAATGCTCTTTCCGGCGTCCGTGAATTCCTGCAGTGCGGCGAGGGTCCTGTGAAACCCGCGCGGGATCACCGTGCGGTAGTCGAACCAGAAATCGAAGAGATCCCCCACGATGAACAGGATCTGGGTGTCGGGTAAAGCGCCGTGCAGGAACTGCAGGAGGCGGTTTTCCTTGGCTCTTTCCTCTTCCCGCGATCCCAGGCCAAGATGAACGTCGGAAATAAAATATGCTTTCATGCGTTCCAGTGTGAGGCTGTAGAGCCAGGAGGAACAACCCTTCCGCGTGTACCGACGCCCATGCTCTCTAATGTACGAACCCGGCCGTGAAAAGTAAACCAGCAGCTACGCCCGCGACGGCGCCCGCCCGGGCTCCTGTACTCCCTGGAGGATCGCAAATCCCGTGATGAAAAACAGTGAAATGACGAGTGCCGCGATCCGCTGGTTTGTCAGATCGGCGACCACCCCGTAGACGATCGGACCGAACACCGCGGAGGCTTTTCCGCAGAGGCCGTCGTAAAATCCGAAGAACTCGGCTTCACGTTCCCTGGGAGTGAGGAGCGCCATGAGGCTTCTGCTGGCGGACTGTGACGACCCTATTGCTATCCCCGCGGCGAACGCTACGACGTAGAAGAAAATCACATTGTCCACAAAATACGCGGCAACGGCGATCATGGTCCAGAGGACGAGAGTCACGCTGATTGTTTTTTTCGGCCCGATCCTGTCTGTCACGACGCCGAAAACCAGCGATCCGGCGACGGCGCTTGTCTGCACGATCGCGAAAAAGGCGATGATTGCTTCGTCGCTCATGTTGAGCGACTGTTCGGCGAAGATCGCCGCGAAGGCAATAACGGTCAGTATCCCGTCGTTATAGATGAAGAAGGCTATGAGGAAACGGGCAATCGAAGGAAATTCCCTGTCGATGAAGAGGGCCCTGAAGGTACGGCCTGCGCGCGTTAGTCCTGCACGCACAAGCGAACGAGGGCGTTCCCCTGAAATGGGTGGTTCCCGAACGAAAAAAAACAGCGGGAGCGAAAAGAAGAGGAAAAACGCCGCGGCGACGACGAACGAGAGCCTGACATAAAACAAATACAAGGGGTCCCCAGAGTCCGGGAGCATGAAACGCACGATGAGAAGAACTGCAAGCGCCCCGACATACCCCATTGCGAACCCGTAGCCGGAGACGCGACCGTACGACGTCTTTGCCGTGATTCCCGGCAGGAACGCATCGTAGAATACCATCCCCCCTTCGAAACCGACGTTGGCGATGACGAAGAGCGCAAATCCGGCAACCACCATTCCCTCCCGGTCGAAAAACAGGAGGGACGTCGCGCTGATGCAGGTAAGTGCGAAAAGGAGCAGAAACCCTTTCCTGTTGCGGGAGTAATCGGCGATAGCCCCCAGCGGCGGGGAGAGGGCGGCCGCGCAGACCATAGAGAGGGAAACTGCCGCTCCCCAGATCCATCGTTGCCCTCCCGCGACGCGATGGGTGAAATAGCGGGAATAGACGACGGTGATGACAATGACTGAGAATGCGGTCTGAGCAAAATCGAAGAGAGTCCAGGAGAAGATCCGCCATCGGGAAACGCCCGCCGGGCGGGGGTCTATCGGCGTGTGGGGCGGGTCCGGTTGACCGGGGATCGGGAGGGGAGAAGGGAGGTGTGGCATGCGGATATCAGTCTGCCCGTTTCCCCTTTGCCTTGTTGACGCGGTCTGCGCCGTCCCCCTCGTACAGCCCGCGCCCCGCCTTCGCGAGGCCTCCCGCCGCCTTCATGTCGTTCAGGACGGCATCGAGGACGCCGTTGACGAATTGCCCGCTCCGCTGCGTGCTGAAGAGCTTGGCGAGTTCGATTGCCTCGTTCATGGAGACTTTGGGGGGGATCTCTTTGAAATACAGGAGTTCGCAGATCCCCATCCTGAGTATCAGCCGGTCCAGGACGGCGATCCGTTTGAAATCCCAGTTGGTAACCTTGTCCCTGATGACGTCATCGATGACGGGCGTATGCGTGATCGTCTGGAGGACGAGCTTCCGGGCAAATTCATATGCGGCAGGGTTGTTCTTGAGCCCGGTCAGGATTGTCTCCACGACATGTTCCACGGGATCACCGCCGATCTCGAAAGCGTAGAGCGCCTGCACGACCCTCTCTCTGATGATTCGTCTTCTCACGTGCGATGCTTCCTTTCCTGGCTGTGAAGAGTGTCTCTTCCCGTTATCCGAGAAGCGACACCCGTGGTGCCCCGTGAACAGGATGTGTGTCGACGATGACCGGCGTTCTGAACACTTCCTGGATCCGCGCATCGGTGAGGACTTCGGCCGGTGTGCCGAGCGCCGCGAGCGTGCCGCCCACCATCATCGCGATACGGTCGCTGTATGCAGCAGCCAGGTTCAGGTCGTGCGAGACCGAGAGGACGGTCAACCCGGATTCGGTGTTCAGACGCTTGATGATCCTGAACATGTCCACCTGGTGGGCGATATCAAGGTGGGCGTTCGGCTCGTCCAGGAGAATGATCTCCGGCTGCTGTGCGAGCGCGCGCGCGATGAACACCCGCTGACGTTCGCCTCCGGAGAGGTTCGTGACGGGTTGATCGGCGAACCCCGCAACGTCGGTCAGCCTCATCATCTCCCGTGCAACATCCCTGTCGTGCGCATTTTCGAAGGCCATCCCGCCGCTGTGCGGGGCCCGACCCATGAGCACGATTTCCGCGACTGTGAACGGGAACTGAATGCTGTTGTCCTGCGGAACGAATGCGATGCGTCGCGCGATGGCGGTGCGGGAAAATTTCGCGAGCGGCTGATCGCCGAGCAGGATCGTCCCGCGGTGGGGGATAAAGATCCTGTCGAGGAGACGGAGAAGAGTGGTTTTGCCCGATCCGTTGGGACCCACAAGGCTGAGGAACTCGCCGGAGCGCACCGTGAATGAAACATCCCGCACGACCGGCGTGGCCGGATCGTAACCGAACGAGATGTTGTCAACGGTGATTGCGTGCATAAAGAAACTCAAAGCACAGACAATGAATCCTCACCACAGGTCCCCCCGGCGATGGAAGCGAGGGGGCGCCGGATTGTGCATCCGGTATCTCAATCTAACGAAATTGCGTCTCGAAGGCAAGGTTGTTCCCGCCGGCCCGGCCCGGCCGGTGGACGGCAGGCACTGCTGCTTTAGCCGGGCAGGTCGAGCACTTTGCGAAGCGTGCGGAGGAGGTCGTTCGGCTGGAAGGGCTTCGGAATGAATTCTTTTGCTCCTGCGACAAAGAGCTTCGATTTGAGTTCCGGGCTGAGGTATCCGCTGGCGAGTATCACCCTGGCGCGGGTGTTGCACTCCCGGATTTTCAGGAACATCTCGAACCCCGATTGCCTTGGCAGCCCCATGTCTGCGATCACCGCGTGAATCGCGTCGGAGTGCTGTGCGTAGATCTCAAACCCCTCGAGCCCGTCGGCGGCGGACAGGACTGTATATCCCCTGTCGCGGAGCACCTCCTCGAGAAGGAGGCGGAGGGCTTCTTCGTCTTCGACTACCAGGATCGTTTCGGTGCCGCCGGGGACGGCTCCTCCTGCCGGCTCCCCGGGGGTCTCGGCTTCGACATGGATCGCCGGGAGATATATCGAGAACGTTGTCCCGTGCCCTATCTCGCTCGAAACATCGATGAACCCGTGGTGCCCCTTGACGACGCTGTAGACGGTCGCGAGTCCGAGGCCCCGGGCGCCTTCGGGCTGTTCGCTCTTGACGAAGGGCTCGAATATTCTCTGCCGTTTCTCTTCCGCCATCCCCGACCCGTTGTCGCTGACGGTCAGCCGGACATAGTTCCGGGCGGTTGCGCCGTGGAACATCTCGTGCGTCGAGCGCCCGTCCACGGTCACGGCCCCGAATGAGATCAGCCCATCGGTCGTGCCGGCGGCGACGATGGCATCGCGCGCATTAAGGCCGAGTGTCAGCATGCTCTGATAGAGCTGGGGCTGGCTCGCCATTATGAGCGGCAGATCCGGCCCGCTGAGAGCCTCAACCCTGATCGTTTTCTCGATGCTGCTCTGGAGAGAAGCCTCGACCTCCCGGATGAGGCCTGCGACTGCAATCGGGAGTTGCTGCGATCTGTCCACCTGCGCGAACATCGTGAGACGTTTTCCCACATCTTCGCCCCGGCGGACCGCGTTTTCCCCCATCTTGAGATATTTTTCGGCGACGGGGTCCCCTTTAACTTTCGCCCGGAGGAGCGTGAATGAGCCCAGGATGACGTTCAGTATGTTATTGAAATCGTGAGCGATCCCGCCTGCGAGCTCGCGGAGGCTCTCCATTTTCTGCGCCTGCCGGAGCTGTTCCTCCATCTGGTTCTCGAGCGTCGTGTCCCGTTTCACTGCGGCATAATTCACGATGGTTCCGTTCGCGTCTCTGACAGGAGAAATAACCATCTCCTCACGGAACTTCGATCCGTCCTTCCGTCTGTTCACGATGTTGCCTGACCAGACTTCCCCCCTCAGAAGTGTGGTCCACATCTCCCTGTAGAATTCGTCGGTCTGTGCTCCGCTTTTCAAAATCCTGGGATTTTGCCCGACGGCCTCTTCCCGCGTGTAGCCCGTGAACCGCTCGAAAGCGGGGTTCACATACTGTATTGTCCCTGCAGCGTCTGTCAGGATGATCGCCTCGTACGCCTGTTCCACAACGGAAAAAAGGCGGTTCCGTTCCTCCTCCGCCTGCACACGGTCCGTGATGTCCCGGCCGACGACGATGACCTTCTCGGGCTTCCCCTCGGCATCACGGATGACATTCCCCTGGGACTCGATGAAGCGGACGATCCCGTCGTTCCCGAGGAGCCGGTACACGATCCGGCGGCCGATCCCGGTCTCTATCGTCTCCCGGAAGATTCTCCTCACCATGTCACGGTCGCCCGGATGAACCTCTTCGAATGAATCGGTCCCGCGACGCCTGTCCCGGTCGCCGAAAATCGCCTCGTATGAAGGGCTGTTGTAGAGCCGTCGCCCGTTCAGGTCCAGCAGGGCGATCAGGTCGTCGATGTTGGCGAGGATGAGGTGGAGAAGGCGTTCGGTCTCCGATGTCCGTTCTTCCTGTTTCATGATAAAATTCTTCTCTCCGCAGGCTCCCCCGGACCGATAACGCCCCGGATGACGCGGAGGATATCGGCGGGCTGGTAAGGTTTCTGAATGAAGGCCTTCGCACCCAGTGTGAAGAGGTGCGCCTTGAGTTCGGGGTCGAGATACCCGCTGGCGAGCACGACGCGTGAGGAAGGGTCGATCTCGCGGATACTGATGAAAAGGTCCTGCCCCGACATCCGGGGAAGCCCCATATCGGTGATGACGGCCTTGATCTCATCCCTGTGGAGCGTAAACCGCTCGAGCCCCGAGACGCCGTCTTCCGCCGTGAGGACAGTGTAACCGTAGGATTCGAGAACCTCCGTGAGGAGGTTCCGGAGTGCCTCTTCGTCCTCCACGACAAGGACGGTTTCGTTTCCCCCGACGATCGCTTCATTCTTCTCATCCGGAGCCGCGATCCTCTCCTCGCGAGCCGCTGCGAGGTAGACATGGAATGTCGTCCCCAACCCGGGGGAGGACTCGAAGTCGATGATGCCATGGTGGCTCTTCACGATGCCATAGACGACCGCGAGTCC
>DASVIU010000635.1:0-3468 GCA_036386275.1 Bacteroidota bacterium
GACGAGCGTTGGCGTTCCGGACGTGCCGGCCACGATCGACGGGACGTCTGTACATTTCGTCAGCCTCACTGACCCGGAAGGCGTGCGCGTGCTTGAACAGAACTATCAGTACGACCTCGTGCACCAGGCGCGTCTCCTGGAACGCTACATCGGCAGGGATGTGGAATTCATCCGGACGGATCCTGTGACGAACAGGGACTACGCAGTCCCCGGGAAGCTCCTCTCAACGGGGTTCGTGCAGCAGCAGGGGTTTGCGAACGCCTACGCATACGCCGGGACGGGGGGGATCATTGCCGAGGTCAACGGAAAGATAGAAATCTCTCCGGCGGGCCGGCTCGTGCTCCCTTCGCTCCCCGGGGGGCTCGTGCTCAAGCCCCGGCTCCAGTGGCTTGTCTCGAGTGACAGGGAGGGGAACCATCGCTCGGAGGTGAGTTACCTCGCCGGGGGGCTTTCCTGGAGGGCGGACTACGTCGTGCTTCTCGACAAGGATGACGCCAGGCTTGACCTGACCGGCTGGGTCACACTGACGAACGGTTCGGGGACGTCGTTCAGGAACGCCGGGCTGAAGCTCGTGGCGGGGGACGTGAATGTCGTCCAGAACGAGATCGCGGGGATGTTGAAGGCGCAACGGGCCGAGTCCGTCGCCGATGCGGCCGCGCCGCAGTTCAGCCAGACAAACCTCTTCGAGTACAAGCTGTACGCCCTGAAGCGGAGGACCGACGTTGCGGAGAACGAGACCAAGCAGATCGAGCTCACCGCGGGACGGGACGTCCCCGCCGGGAAAACCTTCATCTACGACGGTCTCGGCGACGAGTGGCGTTCATGGTTCCACAATTACTCCTACAGGGGTCAGGGAAGCTTCGGGCAGCAGTCAAATCCCAAAGTGGGGGTGTTCGTGACATTCCGGAACTCGGAGAAGGGGGGACTGGGGATGCCCCTGCCGAAGGGGAAGGTGCGCGTGTACAAACGGGACGATGACGGCAGGGAGCAGTTCATCGGCGAAGACCAGATTGACCACACGCCGAAGGACGAGGAGGTGCGCCTCTACCTCGGCAACGCATTCGACATCGTAGGGGAACGGGTCCAGAAGGACTTCAAGACATACGCCGGCGGGCGGGTCGTGGAAGAGACGGTCGAGATCAAAGTGCGCAACCACAAGGAAGCGGGGGCGGACGTGCAGGTGTACGAGCACCCCTGGCGGTGGGCTCAGTGGGAGATCACCAGCGCAAACGCCGAATGGTCGAAGGTGGACCAGAGCACGATGAGGTTCCCCCTCCATATCGCCCGTGACGGGGAAGGTATCGTGAAGTACACGATCAGGTATTCGTGGCAATGAAATCATCCAACCACACAACGGAGGTCATATCATGAAACGGATCGGTGCTGTGATGGCGGCGGTGGTGCTGCTTGCTGGCTCCGCGTGTCGCGCAGATGCGATGTCGTTTCCCGGGAGGTCGAACGTGCTGCAGCTCCGGGGGAACATGAACTGCCCCATTGTCTTCCGGAACGGCGGACGCGCCTTCCTCCAGATCGTCCTGACCGCCCCGGAAGGTGCGGTCCGAGAGCGGAAGCCCGTCAATCTCTGCGTCGTGCTGGACAGGAGTGGGTCGATGGGGGAGGAGGGGAAGATCGTGAACGCGAAGGCCGCCCTCAACGCGCTCATCGACAGGCTCTCGAGGGACGACATTTTTTCGCTCGTGATTTACGACGATGTTGTGGATGTTCTCCGCCCCGCAGGGTGTGCGGGGGACAGGAGGGAGCTGCACGATCTCGTCGAGGGGATCCAGCCCAGGGGGTGGACGAACCTGGGGGGAGGCATGCTGGAGGGGTTCTCACAGGTGGAGCGGTACGCGGGGAAGGAATATGTAAACAGGGTCGTGCTTCTCTCCGACGGACTTGCCAACCGGGGGATCACCGACCCCCGGGAACTCGGGAGGTACGCACGGAAATTCAGGGAGCGGTCCATCTCGCTCACGACGATGGGGGTCGGGCTCGACTACAATGAGAACCTCATGACATCGCTTGCCGGACAGGGAGGAGGGAACTACTATTTCATTGAAAGCCCCCGTCATCTGGCCTCCATACTCGGGAAGGAGTTCGATATGCTCGGCTGCGTGGTGGCCCAGAACACCGTCATTGAGCTCACGCTCGGCCGGGGTGTCAATGTCCTGGACGTCGTCGGGACGGAATTCACCGCGGGGGGGGGACGGCTCCGGATACCAGTAGGGGATGTGTACGCCGGCGAGCGGCGGGAGTTCACCGTCGAGCTGGATATTCCGGCCGGAACCGGAACCAGGCTGGTTGCCGAAGGTGATGTCAGGTTCGAGCCGGTCCGGGACAGGGTGAGCATTTCACGGCTCGGGAGCGTGAACGTGACGTACAGCTCGGACGCGGCTGAAATCGAGCGGCACAGGGATATGGAGACCCAGGCGAGGGCCGATGTTGCCCTGTCGACGAGGGGGGTGGAACGGGCGATGAGCGCGCTCGACCAGGGGAAGGGAGATGTCGCACAGGAGGAACTTGCCGCGGCGCGACGGGTACTCCAGGCCTCGCCCGCCGCCGGAGGCTCGCTGATCGGCGCCGCGATCAAGGAGCAGGACGCGAAGCTCGGCGCATACCAGCAGAGGCTCAAGGACGGGCCCGCTGCTCTGCCGAAGGCGAAGAAGTCGATCCAGTACGACAACTACAAGACGCAGAGGGGGGAAGAGAAATAAGAGGGGGGATCTACCTGGATGCGAACCTGAACGGGATCGTGAGCCACGAGGCGATCGGTCCCGTTGTCATCTCCGCGGGGGCGTACTGGGAGGCCATGACGGCTTCGATGACAGGCTGTATGAGCAAGTCGTTCGTGCTCTTGAGCGTGACGGTCTGGACCGGCTTCCCCGTTGCGTCAATGCGGACCTGTATCACGACCTGCCCTTCGACTCCTATGAGGAATCTCTGTGTCGAGAATTTCGGCTTTTCCAGCCGGATGATGCGCGCCTGTTTCTCAATCGCCACGAAAGGGGCCGGGGTTGCGGTGTCTTCGGTTTTCGGTTGCGGGGCGGGTTCCTTCAGTCCGGGCTGGGCCTGCGATGCCATCAGCGAGGAGGAGGATTCCGGTTTTTTCTCCTGGATGACCTCCGGGGTGCGGGATCCGCCCCCCTTCTCACGCGCGGAAGCGGCCTTTGACGGCCCGGGATTCTTCTTCTCCTCCTCTTTCGCCGCCGGCGGGGGGGCTTCATTTGCGGCGAGCTCAGTCACCAGCGGAGTCCCGGATGAGGAATCGTCGTTCGAGACAAGGAAATTCTGCTCGGCGGCCTCCGCAGGTGCTCCGATGAACTTTTCGGTCGAAGGCGGAGGGAGCGCGGTGATCGGCCGCTTTCTGGCGCTGGTCCGCTCGTAGTAGATGTATGTGACAGCCCCCAGCACGATGAGCGCAAGAAGAATCAGCAAGATAAGCAAAGCACTCCCTCTTTTCTTCTCTAT
>DASVIU010000636.1:0-4003 GCA_036386275.1 Bacteroidota bacterium
GATTCACTCATGGGTGATCGTTGTGATTTGCATCTCCGGCAACTACACGTTGACGTTGACATATCGCGAGTCGCTTACCCTCGAGGTTATCGCGGCGAGTTAGCGTGCGGTGGTATGGGACATATGGGAGGGCAAACATCAGGAATCAAGAACTTGCGCGCTCAGGTCTGACACGGAAGACACACCAGCTCATCCGCCTGTCGACCTATCTGCACTGCGGACAATGTAGTCGGCCGCATTGAGTGTAGCAACCGTCCGTCTCTTCACAAGAAGTATGTGAAACCGAAAATAGAGTTGGACGGATGGGTATCACGCGTTCATTCATCGAGGCGAACCGGGAGAAAAATCTGTCAATCGTTGGACATCGGAAGCGAGCCCGCTGCGGAAGGCGTGTGTCCTCAAACCCTTCCGCCTCCCCCCGGGACAATTGACGCGGGTGCGAGGGGGGATGAACTCCCTCGGAAGTGATAACAATGAACCCTGCCACCTTGAAAGTGGCTTTTGCGTGAGGTGAGAACTTGTGATGTGGCTTGAATCTGAAAGGACGCTGCACCTGAAAGTAGACTCCATAGGTATCGAAACACAACAGAGTGTGGTCAAGGAAGAGAGAAAAACAGAGTCTCGACAACCGGCCCTTTGGCACGATCCTTGAATAGACGATAGCCCATGCCTATAAGGTCCATCCGTATCGCTGAATAATGAGTTGGAGGAGCATTAATCCAAGAGATTGAATTTTCGAAGAAAATCATCTGCAACCTTGAGTACTTCATCATCAAAGTAGCGTGAATATTTTGGGTTTCCCTCTCCAAGATAGTGCCTCATTCCCTTATATGTATGCACTTCAAAATAATTGCCTTCCTTATTCATGGCGCTTTCAAAGAACTGTACCGTCCAGATAGGAACCTGTTCATCATACTCGCCATGGAACTCGATCATCGGAGGCATTCCTCTCTTTATATTGTGGGCTGGAGAGATACTCCATATTCTATTCCGGCGGTCAGCCAGCAAACGGTCGCACCAGCCTTCCACTGCATTTACACATGCTGAAAACAGCAGAATTGCATCCGGGCGGCAGCTTATTCTGAGGTTATCTGATTTTTCATTGTAATCATCAATCATAGCTGCGCATAATGCCAGGTGACCTCCGGCAGACTGGCCTGCAGCAACTATTTTATTTTTTCCAATATGGAATTTTCCAGCGTTTTCCCGAACCCATCTCATGGCCGATTTTGCATCCATTACGGATTCGATCGGGCTGATCAATTTATGGGGTCTTACTCCATTTTCAATTGACAAGCGATAATCTACAGAATACGTCACAATTCCCATTCTCGCATATCGTTCACAGGTTGTAAAGAATTCATTTGGGGTACCAAAGGCCCAACCACCACCATGGAAGAAGACAATAGCTGTATTATTCTCTCTTTCAAACGATTGATTTGTAGAAAAAATATCAATCTTAAGTTTGAATGTGTCAACTGTTTTGTAAACTTCCTGCGTACGGATAACCTGGTCATTGTTTTCAACCTGATCAGTCAGGGTCTGCTCTCCTTTGATGACAGCATGTGTCAAGAAAGATAAGCACAGGAAAATGATAATGAATGGACTTTTCATGGAGATTGAGGTAGTATGGTTTTTGGTTATCATTGATTAAAGGTCATGAAGTCACTGAGGTCCTGGGCCAAAGGGGGAAAGTAAGATAAGTAGAGGGAAGCCGGGACTAACAAAATATTCAGCACGAACCTCGTGCGTCTTGAAGTGCTGGCTGAGGTGAGATTACTCTTGATGTAAGAAACGACGTTGCCGATCATGGGAATCCTACACTGGCGTATCCAATCCCAACGGCACGAGGAACCAACTTCACGTCGATAACATACGGCAGGGGAGGGGGAGAGTCAACCATAGAAAAGTGAAGGACTGTCCGTCGTCAAATCGTTCCGGCGCCTCTTGGGACAACGGACGCGGGTGCTCGGTGGCTGTGATTTCCCATCTGCACGTGTCAGGTGGAATATAATGATTCGTGAAAAGCTGCAGATTGGAAGGCGGTAAGGCTAGAAACTGCAGTCATCTGTGTGCCCGGAACAGGAAATGTGCTGTACTCACACAATGGGTCAAGGCGTACGTGATGCCGCTGTAAAGGGGGGGATCCATTTATGTAGAGCGGGCACGGTGCAATCGCCGGGCTCTCTTTTTTTGCCGGAGGGGAGTGGGCGGATCTCGATTAACCTGACGCACACAAGCAACAGACTAATCTTCAGCAAAGATAGAGGAGAAGCCGGACAAAAACGAACTCCTCCGGCATGGCCCCGGCCGGATGCTTCATCACTTGGCGGACTCCCGGTTGATTCTTGAGATTTCACGAGGTAGATTGCTGCTGCTCTCTTTCTCCACGGGACCCGCCCGCGCCGTCCCCGCCGATCCTCTTCGGGTGTCATCACGGAAGGCAGTATCCTGGATCTGACAGAATCGAACGATGAGAACCGCGTACCTGGTCATGAGCATGCTTCTTGCCGCGCCGGTCGCCCCGGCGCAAGAATCACCGAAGCGAAGCGTGATTTCGCTGAACGGCATCTGGGACATTGAGGAGGGGGAAAAGGCAGCCATGCCGGCCCGCTTTCAGCACTCCGTACCCGTTCCCGGACTCGTATCACTGGCAAGCCCGCCATTCACACCTGCCGGTCCCCGCGTGAGCGACAGAAAAAGTGTGGTTCAGATTGACACGCTGCGGGAAGCCTTCTGGTACCGGCGCAGGTTTACCGTCAACGGTCCCCTCCCCCCTGTCGCCCTGCTGAAGATTGCCAAAGCGATGTTCGGGACGAAAGTGTTTCTGAACGGAATATTCCTCGGCGAACATTTCTCCTGCTTCACACCGGGCTACTTTGATGCCGGAGAGGCGCTCCGGGAAGGCGTCAACGACATAGCGGTCTGCGTCGGCTCCTGCAGAAGCTCGCTGCCTCTTTCAGTGCCGACCGGGTTTGACTTTGAAAAAGAGCGGTATATACCGGGCATCTATGACAATGTCGAGCTGATACTTTCCGGCACACCTCATGTGGTCCGTGTGCAGACCGCACCGGATATCGTGAAGGGAGCGGTTAGAGTGCAGGTGACACTCGGTCACGCCGGCAGCGCCGGGCCTTCCAGGATTCACTTCACCGTGGCTGAAGCGAGGTCATCGCGTGTGGTCGCGAACGCCGGCATGGATGTGCCGTTCGCCGGCCGCGGCGGTGAGGAAACGGGCGATACTGTCATACCGATACAGAACCCGCATCTCTGGTCACCGGAAGATCCTTTCCTGTACGATCTTACCGTACGCACCGAGGGGGATGAATGCCGGATCCGATTCGGCATGAGAGAGTTCCGGTTTGATACGACGACACACAAGGCAGTATTGAACGGGAAGCCCTATTTCATGAGGGGAAGCAACATCACGCTTTACAGGTTTTTCGAGGATGAACAGTGTAGCGATCTGCCCTGGCGGACGGACTGGGTGAGATCCCTGCACAGGAGTTTCAAGCAATTTCACTGGAACTCCCTGCGGTACTGTATCGGACTCCCTCCTGAGGAGTGGTACCGCATCGCCGATGAGGAAGGCTTTCTCCTGCAGGATGAATTCCCGGTCTGGTACGGTGGTCCCGGCTGGTGTGTCTGGCCGAAGGAGCTCGGGGCCGACGAACTGGCGCGCGAATATGCCGAATGGATGCAAGAGCGCTGGAATCATCCCTCCGTCGTCGTGTGGGATGCGAGCAACGAGACGGTATCCAACGACGGCGCCACCGACGAAACCGCCGATGCAGTGCGCCGTGTCAGGGGTCTCGATCTTTCGAAACGGCCATGGGATAACAGCTATTCCAGGCAGAGGGAGCCCGGCGACGTGTTTGAATCACACCCGTATCATTTCCAGGACAGCAATTTCACACTCAGGGATATCGCCGGATCCAGCATCATCCCCGGCGGGAACGTGACGGCCAACGAGGGGAAATATCCCGTGATCGTCAACGAATAT
>DASVIU010000637.1:0-1785 GCA_036386275.1 Bacteroidota bacterium
TATGACTTGTCCCCCCCCGAGGCGAATGAGCGGATCCACGAACACATGGAAGGCTCCCGGTACGTCATCATGAAGGACTGCGGACATTTTCCCTTCATCGAGGCTCCCGCACAGTTTTTTCCCGTGATCAGGGACTTTCTCGGAAAGTCACGGTAACGTTACGCCAGACACAGGTGAGCAGATGACGCTGAAACAGGAGCAACTCGAGGGGGGGATCATACGCGTTATACTGGAGGGGACACTGGATATTGCGGGGACCGGGGCGCTTGAACCACAGCTGACTCATCTCACAGCATCGGACAGGACATTCGTCATTATGGATCTGGCGGGAGTCGAATTCATGTCATCGATCGGGATCGGGGCGATTGTCCGCGTCGCGAAGGCCCTTCGCCGCCGCGGCGGTAACGTGGTCATTCTCAGCCCGAAGCAGGTCGTGCACCTGATTCTCGCCAAGACCAGGATCGACACTTTGATTCCGATAGTCTTCGAGCTGCAGGAGGCCTGTCAACGGGTGATGGAGCTCCCGCCAGAGATCGGCGGGATCGCAGATGGCGCATCCGGCGCCACTGCTGGTCCCGGCTGAGATCGGCCGGGAGGTCAATGGGTACCAGCTGTGCAGGTTTGATTCCCACAGCCCGACGCCGTACGATTGCAGTCCGACTCCGCCTGATGCTCAGCACTGAACATCAGGACTGCGACAACAACGTCCACCGCAGCACCCACCAGGAATCCCGAGAGTGCGCCGCTCCCCGTTCGCACCACCTCGACCATGTTAATTGATTCGTACGGAACATTCTCTTCCATGTTGTCCATTCCCAACAAAATAAGCTCTCTCCCGGGCATGCTCCCTTCCCGGACAAGCTTTCGTACTGTCTTCCCTTCAAGGCGTGATGAATCGGACGCCATGAGCCAGTCCAGATCATCAAGAGAAACCGATATGGTGTCGGGCTCCGATGCGGGCTGGAACAGTAACTCCCCCCTGTCGATACCTTTGAAGAAGCCCTCCTCTGACATCCCAGCAGCCCGGAGTGTGATCTTCTGATTCAGCTTTGGTACGAATCCCCTGTACGCAGAGTGGGCGACCAGCGTATCGTACCTGCGGGCGTACATCTTGCCGGGGAACAGCAGGAGACCCCTGAACGAGCCCTCAAGCGACGAGCGGTCAAACCTGACAAGCCGGATCGGGGTCCCCACGTCAATGGAGTCCAGCCCGAGGGTTGAGGTGATTCTCCCCTCGCGGGCCGGGTGGATTGCCCCGCCGGCGATGGCGCCCACGACGCTGCACCCTATGAAGAGCGAGTAGGGGAGAAGAAGGGGGATGAGGATTGATTTGCATACAGAGGTGAATTTCATGGCGTCCTCGCACAGGTTGTGTTATACATAATGAATGCAAACACTACCGGGGGGGTTGTCATGAAATTGTAACAAGTTTCAGAAGAAAAAAAAGAAAACGCCCCGGTGGGCGGGGCGTATGACAGATTTTACAGCAGGAGAAGGCTTACAGACCCAGCTTCCCCTTGAGAAGGCTCAGTCCCTGCAGCAGAACATCTTCGCTCGGAAGTTTTCCGTTCGGTGTCAGTTTATCCACGAGACCGGGAAGAACACTCGCAAGAGCCGCAGTGACCTTCTCCGGTTCGACCCCGACCTTCTGGGCAATCTGGCTGACCTGCTGGTTGCCGAACACCCGCTGTACCTGGTCCGCCGAGATCGGGAGGTTTTGGCCGGTGCCGATCCAGGAAGAGACGAGGTCACCAAGTCCGTTTTTCTGGAAGTTTGCCACGAGTC
>DASVIU010000638.1:0-1604 GCA_036386275.1 Bacteroidota bacterium
TCTTTCGGGAAGACTTGGATTTCAGCTCGGCCGATAACGTCGCGATCCGTTGCTGTTTTATGCGGCTTTGATTGGATTCCCTGGCCAAAACCTCTCTGTATCTTCTGTATCCGAGGATCAGGACGGCAGTGAGGAGGACCACCGTCGATATTGCTAAAACGAATGGGGATAGACCCATGTATAGTTTATCGGCAAATCTCCACGAATTATTTAATGAAAGAAGGTCGGTGTACCCAAATGTGTTGATGCTGTCAACACATTTGGGGAGCCATATGGGACTCGAACTGAATTCGGGTTAAAAGGTATCCCTGATCCAGCCGAGACCCGAACGGAATTAAGGGGCAGGGGCGGAGGCCCGGGTCTCCCTTCCCACCGGGCAAGCCGCCTGACAGGCGTAGCAGTAGTAGTAGTTACCCGTCATGAAGTTCTGCCACAGGTCGAGGGACACCTGGCCGGAGAGGAGCTCTTTCCGCTTTTCGGAAGGCGCTTCGATAAGTTCTTGCAGGAATGCGCGCCACGCCCGGTAGCCGCCGGTGAAGATCCGGTCTCCGCACTTCCGCTTGTCGATCATCCCGCCTCCCGACAGCGCTTTCATCGGGCACGCCTCGACGCAACGGTTACAGGCGATGCACGGCGTCCGCGGGAGGGACGCGCTAGGGGCGATCTCCGCGTCTGTCACGATTCCCCCCAACCGCACGGCGGGGCCGAACGCCTCCGTCACCAGCAATCCGCTCTCCCCGTATCCGCCGATTCCTGCTGCGACGCCCGCCCCCCGCCAGTCGACGGCGCCGCGCATCCCGTGCTTGGGAGGAGACATGTCGATCGGGATGAAGGCCGGCACGGCGACTGCCCCGTACCCTTTGCGCTCCAGCCAGAGGGCCACGGCGTGGGACGCTCGCGCGACCTCGTCATACGCATGGATCGTATCGTACTGGGCAACCTGGATGTTCGTCGAGGCGATCGCGCTCCGGGAGTGGGGCGACCCCAGGACGACGACCGTGCGCGCCCCGGGCAGGATCCTCTCGATCTCTTCCCGGTCCCCCGGCAGGTTACCAATGGCGGCCGCTCCCCACACCGGTGCTCCGTGCGCTTCCGCTATGAGACCGACTTCCGAAACGGGGATCATCACAGGCTCCTTGAGGGGATCGTATTCTCGTGTGGATTTGTAGGCCATAATTTCCTATCTTACCGAAACGGAATTGTCCGTGCGATATTGTCGCACGGCGGCGAGGTGGAATATGAAGAGCTACCGGAAGGGGCTTTGGTTCGACATTCCCGGAAGACGGGCATTCGTCAACATCACGTCTCAAGTCGAGAGATGTCTGCGGGAAAGCGGGATCGTGGAAGTGCTTCTGCTTTGCAACGCCATACACATAACGGCCTCCGTCTTCATCAACGACGACGAGAGCGGTCTCCACGAGGACTATGAACGTTGGCTGGAGCGGCTCGCACCGCACGAGCCTGTGTCGCAGTAACTCCACAACCGGACGGGGGAGGACAACGGGGACGCGCACCTCAAGCGCCAGGTGATGGGGCGCGAGGTGGTGGTTGCGGTCACGGGCGGGAAGCTCGACTTCGGCCCGTGGGAGCGGATCTTCTACGGC
>DASVIU010000639.1:0-2300 GCA_036386275.1 Bacteroidota bacterium
ATACCGGTCGTCATACTGTTTCTCTCCTTGAGCAGGTGGCTCGTGTCGGGATTGACTCTCGGCAGCGTCAAGGGGTGAGCGGGGCCCGGGAGAAGAACGCCATGAAGGAAACACTGAAAGGTCGCGCGTGAACAAGCCACGGCTGTCGTCTCTTCAAATCTGGAACATGAATTTCGGATTCTTCGGAATCCAGTTCGGCTGGGGCCTCCAGATGGCCAACATGAGTGCGATCTACCAGTACCTGGGTGCGAAGGAGGAGGATATCGCATGGCTCTGGATCGCCGCCCCCCTTACCGGGCTGATCGTGCAGCCGATCGTCGGTTACGCGAGCGACCGGACATGGACGAGGCTCGGCCGCCGGAGGCCGTATTTCCTTGTCGGAGCACTCTTATCGACTCTCGCGCTGATCGCGATGCCGAATTCCCCCACGGTCTGGATGGCGGCCGGGCTCCTCTGGATGCTCGATGCGAGCATCAATATCACAATGGAGCCCTTCCGGGCGTTTGTGGGGGATATGCTCCCGCCGGCGCAGAGGAAGACCGGATTCGCGATGCAGTCCCTTCTCATCGGTCTCGGTGCCGTCCTTTCGTCCGCGCTTCCCTGGGTTCTGACGAACTGGTTCGGCGTCATGAATACGCCACAGGGGAGCCTCATCCCCCGGACGGTGCATCTCGCGTTTTCCATCGGCTCGGCCGTGTTCGCGGCGGCAGTCCTCTATACGATCGTCCTGACCCGGGAGTATCCTCCGGACGACCCCGAAGCGTTCCGCGTGATGAAAGAGGCCTCCTCCGGCGCCGGCCGCGCGTTCCGGGAGATTCTCCGGGGGATCCGCTCGATGCCGAAGGCGATGCGCCAGCTCGCCCTAGTTCAGTTTTTCACCTGGTTCGCCCTTTTCTGCATGTGGATCTACTTTGTCCCCGCGGTCGCGACGAAAGTGTTCGGTGGGGTCCCGGGCTCACGGGAGTTCCAGCAGGGGAGCGAATGGGGAGGACTCTGTTTTTCGGTGTACAACGGGACGGCGTTCGTCTTTTCGTTCGTTCTCCTGGCGCTCGTGCGAAAATTTTCTGCGCGCGGGATTCACCGCTGGTGCCTGATCGCGGGAGGGTTGGGCCTGGTCCTGGCGGTTTTCCTCAACAATCAGTATGCACTCCTCTTCTGCATGCTCCTTGTCGGTATTGCCTGGGCGAGCATACTCTCGATGCCGTACGCGATGCTCTCGAACGTCATTGCGGCGGACAAGATGGGTTTCTACATGGGGGTATTCAATTTCTTCATTGTCCTGCCGCAGATACTTGCATCGGCGGGGCTGGGGATCATGATGAAGCACGTGCTGGGGGGAGATCCGATGAATGCGATACTTCTCGGAGGGTGTTCGCTGGGCGTGGCGGCGGCGTGCACGTTCCTCCTGCGTGACGTGGATGACAACCGCGAAGGTGCCGCGGTGCAGGAGATTACGGGGGCGTAAAACCGCTGGAGAGGAACCCCCCGTCGACCGGAAGGCAGACCCCGGTGATGTACGACGCCTCGCTCATGCACAGGAACGCCACGGCCGCGGCGACCTCTTCGGCTTCCCCGACGCGCCCCATAGGAGTGCGCGCGATGACGGACGCCAGATATTCGGGACGTCTGAGGACCCCTTCGGCCAGCGGCGTACGGATGTACCAGGGAGCGACCGAGTTGACCCTGATCCCATCCGCCCCCCACTCCGCGGCCAGTGTCCGTGTAAGCTGAATCATCGCCGCCTTGCTCATCGCGTACGGGCTCCCGGTCCCGACGCCGGTCATACCTGCCACCGACGCCACGTTGACGATGCTTCCCCCCCCCGCGCTCTTCAGGAGCGGATAGGCCTTCCGGCTCATGTCGAATGCGGCTGTCAGGTTCGTTCTCATAATGAGATCGTATTCCTCGTCCGTGTATGCCGGCGTCTTCTTCCGCACATTGGTCCCGGCGTTGTTGACGAGCATGTCGAGCTTCCCCCAGTACTTCCCCACGCGCGCGAGGACGGCCTCCCGGACGCGCAGCTCGCTGATATCCCCCGCCATCCCGCGGACCTGCCATCCCTTTGCCGTCCACTCATCCACGCGGGAATTCAGCTCGGGTTCCGAGCGTGCGACGATGAACAGTTCGGCGCCGAGCGAAAGGAACTCCTCCGCGATCGCCGCCCCGATCCCTTTCGTCCCTCCCGTGATCAGCCCCTTTTTTCCCTTCAGCGACCACGTACTTTTTCCCGCGATAGTCATCGGTTCACCCTGATCGGCTGTGCCACGAGCGTATCGTAGACGTTGGGGTCGCCGGGGAGG
>DASVIU010000640.1:0-2522 GCA_036386275.1 Bacteroidota bacterium
CCCTCCTGTTCAATTACAGAAAGACGGTAACCCCATGAGCGAGCAGAACAATATTTCGCGGAGAAAGTTTCTCGAGACCACGGCGGCGGCGGCCGCATTCACAATCGTGCCCCGTCATGTGCTTGGCGGTCCCGGATACACGCCGCCGAGCGACAAACTGAACATCGCCTGCGTGGGGGTGAACGGGAAGGGTCAGTCGGACATCCAGAGCGTCAGCGGCGAAAACATCGTCGCGCTGTGCGATGTGGATGACGAGCAGATTGCAAAGACCCTCAGGGAGGACGGCGTGAAGACTCCGCAGATCCTCAAGGCGGCGAAGTACCGGGACTTCCGTGTGATGCTTGAGAAGGAAGAAGGGATCGACGCCCTCACCGTCAGCACCCCGGACCACACGCACGCGGTGATCGCGATGACGGCGATGAAGATGGGGAAGCATGTCTTTGTTCAGAAGCCGCTCACGCACACGATCCATGAGGCCCGTGCGCTCGCGAAAGCCGCCCGTGAGACGGGCGTTGTCACTCAGATGGGAAACCAGGGGCATGCCAGCGAGGGGGCCCGGCTCATCAACGAATGGATCGCAGACGGCGCCATCGGCGACGTGACGGAAGTCCACGCATGGACGAACCGCCCCGTCTGGCCGCAGGGGATCGACCGTCCCGAGACTCTTCCCTCCGTCCCCCCGACGCTCGACTGGAATCTCTGGCTCGGACCTATGCCCTGGCGGCCGTATCATCCGGCGTATCATCCGTTCTCATGGCGCGGCTGGCTGGACTTCGGTACGGGGACCATCGGTGACATGGGTGCGCACCTGGTGGATCAGCCTTTCTGGGCGCTTGAGCTCGGGGCCCCGATCAGTGTGGAAGCCAGCTCGACAGAGCTGAAGAAAGAGACCTATCCCTCGTCGTCAGTCCTGCGCTACCAGTTTCCTGCGCGCGGAAAGAAGCCGCCGGTAAAACTGACCTGGTATGACAGCGGTCTGAGGCCTCCCCGGCCGGAGGAGCTGGAGCCGGGCCGGCGGATGGGGGACGGAGACGGCGGGGTCATTTACTGCGGGACGAAGGGAAAACTGATGCACGGGACGTATGCTGATAGCCCGCGCCTGATCCCCGAGACACGTATGCAGGAATACAAACGCCCCGCAAAGACGATCCCCCGCTCCCCGGGGATCCATCAGGAATGGATCGAGGCGATCAAAGCCGGGAAAAAGTCCACGACCGATTTCAGCTATGCATCCGCATTGACGGAGATGATGCTGCTCGGGAATGTCGCGCTCCGTGCCGGGAAGGAAAATGTGATCCTCCAGTGGGATTCCGCCGCAATGCGCATTACAAACCTCGAATCGGCAAATGAGCATCTCCGGATTCCCTATAGAGAAGGATGGTCACTATGAACCGGATGTCAGTAGTGCTCCTCTCGATTGTCGCCCTTGCTATGAAGGCTCCGGGCGCTCCTGGGGGGGAGTCCCTCCACCCGGTGACAGACGCGTACGACGGGTGGCGCCTCTCGGTCCAGGCCTGGACATTCAACCACTTCACATTCTCCGAAGCGGTGGAGAAGGTGGCAAGCCTCGGTATCAACTGGATCGAAGCGTATCCCGGTCAGCAGATTCGCCCCGGGGTCAGGGAAGTGACGATGGGTCCCGGCCTCTCCTCCGAAGAGCGCGCCTCGCTCAGGCGGATGCTTGCGGATGCCGGCGTCCGGCTTGTCAACTTCGGCGTCGTCGATCTGGGGAAGGATGAGGCCTCCTCGCGCAAGATCTTTGACTTTGCAAAGGAGATGGGGATCGAGACCATTGTGGCCGAGCCTCCGCAGGAAATGCTGGACCTGGTGGAACGGCTCTGCAAGGAGTACGGGATCAAGGTCGCGCTCCACAACCATCCGAAACCCTCCCCCTACTGGAACCCGGACAGGGTCCTCGAGGTGTGCAAAGGACGGAGCGCGTGGATCGGGTCGTGCAGCGACATAGGACACTGGATCCGCTCCGGGATTAATCCGCTCGACGCAATCAGGAAGCTCGGACCGCGGGTGCTCACGATCCACTTCAAGGACCTGAATGAATTCGGCAATCCCGACGCGCACGATGTTGTATGGGGGACCGGCGTCGCGGACGTCGGGGCGATACTCAGGGAACTCGACCGGCAGAAGTACCGGGGCGTCTTCTCCGCCGAATATGAATACAACTGGGACAACTCCCTTCCCGATCTGCGCGCCTGTGCTGCGGCATTCGACAAAATCGCACATTCGCTCAACCCGGGCGGCTGGCACAGTCTGATAGCCGACGATCTCTCGAACTGCATCTACAAGCCGGGAAGCTGGACCATGAAGGATGGCGTCCTCACCGCCGTCGGGGGGGACGATATCTGGACGAAGGATCACTACGGCGATTTTGTGCTGGACCTGGAGTTCAAGCTGGCAAAAGAGACAAACAGCGGCGTATTCCTCCGGACCGGAGACGTGAAGGAGTGGCTCCACACGGCGATAGAAGTTCAGGTGCTCGATTCCTACGGAGCGAAGGATGTCAC
>DASVIU010000641.1:0-4686 GCA_036386275.1 Bacteroidota bacterium
AAGCTGCCGATCGTCCCCGGGGAGAACGCCGTCCTCCGGCGGCTCAGAGAGGAATTACGGGAGTACTTCGCGGGGAAGCTCAGGAAATTTACAGTCCCACTGGCGTTCCCAGGATCAGAGTTCCAGCAGCGGGTCTGGAAAGGGCTCCTCAGCATCCCGTACGGGTCGACACTTTCATACGAAGGGCTTGCTGAGAAGCTGAATGCCCCAGGTGCCCAGCGCGCGGTGGGGCATTCGAACGGGTTGAACCGGATAGCGATTTTGATACCATGCCACCGGGTGGTGAACAAAGACGGAAAGCTCGGGGGATACGGCGGCGGACTGTGGCGCAAACGCGCGCTTCTGGACCTGGAGCGCGGAGACCGTGTCTACGCACCCTCACCCGGGATGAACTGAGCGCATTTGATCATCCGGCCCCGGGGAGCCTGCAGAGACGTGAGACCTGATGACGGTGTTTCGCGAATGTCCTGTACCCCCAATCGAAAGCGTTCTTCAGGGGCGGTAGTACGGAGAACAGGTAGAGCGGATACGCCCACCAGATACGTTTCATCGCACAGCGGTAGACATCCGCCCCCTGAACATGTCTTCCGTCGGAAAGAAGAAGCCGCAGGTCTTCTGTAAGCTCTCCCGCATCCAGCTTCAATCTTTCCGCGACCCATTCTGCCTGAAGCGGAGCGATCTCAAAGCCCCTCCTGCGAAGTGTCCCCGCCCAGAAGGGGACCCAGCGGCGGCAGAACCCGCAAGAGTCGTCGTACAGTATCCATCCCGACGGGCGGGGGGAATCTCCAGCCTGACCTCCGCTCTCATCCATCGTGGCCATCGATTATTAGCGTCTATAGGGCCAATTGTCCCCTGGGGGGACAAATGGCCCTATCGAAGCAGCATGAGCCGTCTTGTCTGCGTAAATTCTCCGGCCCGGAGCCGGTAAAAATACACGCCCGATGCGAGGTTCATCCCATCGAAGCGCACCTCATGGTAACCAGATTCCTGATGCGTATCCACAAGCCTTGCCACTTCCTGCCCGAGAGCATTGTACACGACAAGCGTCACGTCCGCGCCCCGGGGGAGCCCGTAACGGATTGTTGTCGAAGGATTGAAGGGGTTGGGGAAATTCTGCGAAAGAACGAACTCATTCGCCCCCCGGCCGGATCCGGTCCCCCCGATCCCGGTGACATTCGGTGGATCGACCTGCACGGTGTCGGGAAGAGAGATGAAAATCATGAGGTTTTTCGTGCGGGCGGCAACCATGAGGACATTCGGAGTGTACGCACGAGTGTAGTCAACAAGTGCAGGGACGGCGCAACTGTATTCGTCGAACCTCATAGCGGGGACTGTCATAATGAACTCCCAGGAGGGATCCACAAGCACCGACGAGGGATTGTTGTAGGGAGCGGGACGGCTAGCGGCCGGAGCCACCGCGGCACCGGGGACGAAACGCCAGACGCTGTATTCCGTGACGGGATCGGCCACCCCCGCAGAATCATACAGACTTCTGAACCACCGGACGCGGAGCTGGTAGTACGTGTAGGGTATCAGTGTGATATTGTCTATGATGGGTTCCGAAGCCAGCGCAAAACCTGTACCCAGAACCCGGATATTCAGATGCGGGACGAGCGGGTCGTTGCTCGCAATATTGACCGAACCCGTATCCGGTATCTTTGAGAGCGGCGTGTAGCACACTGGAATGGTGATGCTCTTTCCCGCCGGGACAAGCATCGGACCGCCCGCCACGGTGAACCTCGGGTTGCCGGACGCAACAGAGGAGATCCGGAGTGAATCCCGAAAACCGCTGTTCGAGACGTTCAGCAGGAGTGTGTCGGTGGAGCCGATCTTCACTTTCCCGAAATCAAGCAGCGCGGGCTGGACGTGTATGACCACGCTCGGAGGGATGAGCTTCGGACTCGAAAGCCTGACCTCATCCACCTCCCCGTTGAAAAAGGTCGGGTAGACGGGGCTCTCCCATCGTCCGATCGTCAGAGGACGGTCGTTATTGAGCGGAAGCGTGAACGGGTCTTCCGTAGGCTGCGCCGCAAGCTTGCCGTCGACGTACAAAAAGAGTTTGCGGACGGACCGGTCACGCACCATCGTCACGATATGCCACTGGCTATCATTGTATGCGCTGTCGCTCCAGACCGAAATCAGGGTGTCCGGCCAGGAACTGTCTTCACGATTGCCTATCATGCCTACCACACGTCCGTAACTCTCCGAGATCATGTAGCCGGGAACAGGTGCGAGGCCTCTGCGCAGAAGAATGGCTCCCTCCTGACCGGCAGTCTTGAACCAGAGGTCTATCCGGAAACTTGAAGTATCAAAATCGAAGAGACGATTCGAGGGAATCGTAATGTAGTCGCTGGTCCCATTGAACGAGCGGGCATTCATGAATCGGCCCGGCACGATTGCAGTCCCTGTCGCGACCCCGCTGTTCCCTCCCCCCGATGCGTCAAGAAGGACGGTGCCAGTGGTTTCATCAAAATGCCACAGCCCGCGCGTGACAGAATCGGGTGTGAACGGGTTTGTCTGTTGCCCGAAACAGAGCGCGGGGGCAATTATGGCGATTGAAGCGATCAGTTGCAGCGTTTTCATGGTGCGAGTCCTTCCTTATATCATGATGAGTCCCAGCGCATCAATACATCATCAGTGGCGTGGCAGAAAACCCAGGGAGCAGCAAATTCAAAGAGAGGGACTGCAGGGGGGAAAACGGGGTGTAGTCGGTCTCCAAAAGAACGGTTACAGCCGCTCGCCCGGACGCTTGACGGAAAAGCTAATGCGTCACTACGGCTTACTCAGAGAACGATATCTAAATTTACGGAATGAGACCGCACTTGTCAATGTGGCAATCCTCTACATGTGCGGTGGATCACTCTGTAATAGTCAGGACTACAGATGATCCCCGTGGGAGGCGGATGGGAGGAGAATCGGGAGTGAGAAGCATGTATGTGGCCGACGGTCGGGAAGGAGCGGTGGTGTTTTCCGGATACGGCTCTACAAGGAGAGTCACTTTTTCGGTATTCTGCGACGAAACGTTGAGCACAGCCGACACAGTGTGAACCGGCAGTACCGCGAACCTGACAGTCCCGGATGCAGTGGCAGAATTCTGGGCGACAGCAAGTCCGCGGAGGGCCCCCATCAGAAGGAGAGCAAATGCAACAGAAGTCATTTTCCTCAGGGCATTCATCGTCAATCGGTCAATGTGAGTGTTACCGTCCGTTCCCCGAAGGCCGGTTCAGAGACTCCCGGCAGCGCTGAGAACCTGTACGTGATCCTCTGGTCCCTGTCGCTACCGGGATGTATCTCCGCCACGACCTCTGTGGGACTTGTCGAGTGAGTGATGTCCACCTCTCCCCTGCTTGTCCCCGTCGAACTCTCAAGCATGATCGCGAGCGATGTGCTGTCGGGCATGGGCCTGTCAATTGACGCGACGATCCTCATGCTCCGGAGATTCGTCACCAGGCTGTACTGGCTGTTCCGGTCGCTGGCGGAGAGTGTGCCCCCACCTGCATTGATCAGCAGCGGGAGAGGGGTGCCGGAAACGATCAGCCTGGTGACAGGTTTCACTTCCATCGCCAGTTGCTGTGTCGCCGTCACAGTCTGACCGCACATTCGGGAACCACACATGAGTAACAATCCCGTGAGAATGAGTGATCTACTCCAACACGGTTTCACTGTACAGACTCCTTTTCATGTCGCAGCAAAAACGCAAACGTGATGCCACGATTTTTCCCGATCAGCATACGATGAGGATCTCTAAGATATTGCAATTCGGGGAGAGGCCGGATTTTATTTTCGAAAGTTGGCGGCGTGTGAGAGGGGATGATTGCAGATTCTACATACCTCTGCAGGATGTCACCCATGACTCAATATACAGATCAGAATTTGAGGGTTATGGAGTGGTCGCGATGATCACCAGATCCTTTGACATCTCGGGGTTGAACGGGTCCATAGCAACGCCGCCAAATGCCCTGATCTGCTCGTAGCCGGAGGTCTCGAGAATGCTCATGACGCGGGCGCTTGTGACCGGCAGGAGGGGGACTGTGATCAGTCCAGTCGTGAGCCTGTCTTCCTTTTTTTCGAGTCTGAGAATATTGAAAAGGACGAGCCCCCTGCTGTCATCGAAATCGTAAAAGCGGACAAACGTCACCCCGTTGCTCTCTTTCGCACTCTGTATCCGCTCCCGCGTCGCGAGTATCCTGTCATAATTGAGTATCTGGAGGAAGAGTATCCCTCCGGGGCGGAGGACGGCTGAAAAGTTGGTCAGGGCAATCCGGATGTCCACCTCGCCCAGCAGATGAGGGAGCGTATTCCCCATGCAGAACACCGCATCAAACGGTCCGGGGGCGACCTTCTTGATACCCTGGAAATCCGAGCGCACGCGGCGGATATCGAGATCCATCTCCCTGCCGTGGCGTTCGAGCCGGTCGAGCATCTCGCCTGATATATCGACCGCAGTCACACGGACGCCGAGCTGGGCAAGGAGAAGAGAATGGAATCCGGTTCCGCATCCCGCGTCCAGCGCCGTGGCTATATGGTGGTTCTTCACAAGGAGCCGGAAGAACGGCTTTTCATGGACGAACCGTTTCCCGAACCCGGTCATGTCATCGTAGTCCGGGGCAAGACGGTCGTAAAAAGCCGGTATGCCGGATGATGCCGGGGTTTCGTTTTCAGTCATCGGATCCGTACGGCGGCACG
>DASVIU010000642.1:0-3650 GCA_036386275.1 Bacteroidota bacterium
GGATGCGTTCGGTGCGGGAGGATCATTCAGCGAGTTCTACGCGATGGATTTCAACGATCAGGTGATACTTCTCGGGCACGACGGTCCGGGGCACCTGGCGATCGCCGAGGGGAAACCCAAACTGATGCCGCTCGGAGTGTATCACGGAAAGCCCGGGAAGGGAGGCTGAAGCTCCTCACGGCCGAGGGAGAGTCTGTCAGCGGACCGATACTCGAAATCGGGAACACGAACAGCCGCTACCGGTTCCCCCTGACCGTCAAGCAATTTGTCGAAGGCTGGAGCCGCGAAGGACCCGCTCATCACTGCGCAATCGGACTTGGGCATGTGGCCCCGAAGCTCCGGAAACTCGCCTCACTCCTGAGCCTGGAGTTCGTCCAGGTGTGCTGATGCATCATCGTTGATCGCGCCTTAGATTGCTTCGTCGCAAAGAGCGCTCCTCGCAATGACATCCTTTGCTCCGCTCGCAATGACGGATCACGCTCAATGAGAGCGTGTGCACCAGATTGCTTCGGCACGCCTTCGGCACGCCTTCGGCGTGCCTCGCAATGACTCTATTGCGTCTTACGCCTCCTTCCTAACCGGGCGGCGACCATCCAGAGCGCAATACTCGCGATGAGAGAATAGAAGAGGAGCCGCCGTATGAAGTATGTGTGTCCCCCTTCCGTCGGGTAGAACGAATACGCGAGCTGGGGCTTGAAGATATAGCGTTCAAGGTTCGCAAAGAGGAACGTCCGGTCCTTCAGGAACCCCGTATAGATGTCCCGCACGTCTTCAACGTTCGGCGGCCGACGGTACTTGAGTATGGAATTGACCGGAAACTCGTTCCGGACCGCATCATTGCAGAGCGGGAAGCGGACCGTCACGACAGTGTCCCTGCCGGGGATGCCGGGATGATTCTCCCAGAGGTAGTCCACATATAACCGCGCGTATGTGCTGTCAAATGCATTGTGCTGGTTGAGTTGGAAGAGCTCCGCGGTGTTGAGCACAAGCCCTTCCCTGTCGGTGATGTAGCACTGGCTCTGCGAAAAGTCCACGTACGCCCAGCGCCCCTGTTCCCGGATGTACGATTCCGCAAATGCATGCCCTGAGTACCCTATCGTATTGTCCTGCGTGCGCGCGTTGAAGACGAACCTCGTCGGGATCCCCGCCCGGTTCGCCCAGAATACCCAGACCTGCGCATGCTCGGTGCACCAGCCCTTCCCGGTCCCCTTCACCAGTTCGTTGTACAGAAGCCACGGGTTCTCCCAGCGCTCGTCGTTCTTCGGGACACCGACGCACAACCTCAACTTCGGCCTCAGATAGCGCGTGAGTTTCTCCATCCTGACGAATGTCGGATCGGTCTCGCGGATCCCCGCTTCCTCATGCACGATGCGGTCCGCCTCCGCGAGCCCCTCCTTGCCGACATAGCTGTAATCATCGATCCAGTCTGCCACCGAATACTGGTCGAAGTCGCCGCACGGTACGGAGGGACGGACGACGTAGACGTCGGGGCGGTTCAAACCAAGCGAACCGTAGAACTCCGTCGAATAGAACCGGATCGAGACTTCCACGGGGAGGCATGCCTCCTTCGGGACGGGGACGAGCCTGTATGTGTGGAGCTCGCTGAATGTCGTGTCGATGCGGAATGACGGCGTCATCCCTGTTGCGGCCTGTTCCTTTCCGCCATCGGTGAGCACACTCCACTCCTTGATCTCCCCGGTCCATGCCAGGTTCAACCTGATCCTGTTCCTGTCGGGCAGTTCCCATTGGCGGATGGTGGGAACATCGAGCGGGTAATAGAGCGTCGCATACGATGCCGGGTAATACGATGATTCCCACTCACGCGTGAAGAAGACGTACAGATTCAACACGAGAAGAACGAGAACCAGGAAGAGTGACAGAATGACCGGCCATTTCCGCTTTTTCATGAAGGTCTCCGTTCAATGGAACTTGATTGGGAACTTGATGGGGAACGTGATTGAGATCGCAACAGGGATCGTGAAAGGAATCGTGATCGAAAACGGGGAGGCACGTTACTCCCCCCAGAGGGTCGCGATGATGGTTCTGTTCCCTCCCCTGTCCCTGTGTTCACAGAGGTAGATCCCCTGCCAGGTGCCGAGGTTGAGACTCCCGTTCGTGACGGGAATCGTGAGGCTGCTGCCGAGGAGCGAGGACTTGATATGCGCGGGCATGTCGTCGGATCCCTCGGAATCATGCGTGTAATACGGGACATCTTCGGGAGCAAGCTCATTGAAATGGCGCTCCAGATCCGAGCGCACGGACGGGTCGGCGTTTTCGTTGATTGTCAGGGATGCGGAGGTGTGCTGAATGAAAAGATGAAGTATCCCGCAGCGCACGGAGGAGAGCTCGGGGAGCCGGGAGACAATCTCGGATGTCACGAGATGAAACCCACGCTTCCGGGGCAGGAGCGAGATCTGCTTTTGAATACAGGGCATAGGAATGTCCGGCGGGCGCCCTCCGCGTTCAGCAGAGCGGAGGACCGTACCGCGCCATCAATGTAGGCATTTTTCCGCCCATTGTATAGCTGTGACGATCGGTACTTTGCACGGTGCGGAGGAGTCAGCGAGGCCGCGCGGGTACTCTCTACGACTATGCTGATTCGGTGACAGACGCCTGTCGAACCGGGAACGTCATAATGAACTTTGTCCCACCGTTCTTCCGGGTTTCGAGTCGAATTCTCCCCCCGTGAACTTCTATGATCTGCCGGCAGACTGGGAGCCCGTACCCATGTCCATCGACTTTCGTCGTGATGTTCTCGTGAAAGAGCTTGTTCCTGACTTCTTCGTCAATGCCCGGACCGTTGTCCTGCACTGAAATACGAACGGCATTGTCAATGAGATCATATCCCGTCTGCAGGGTTATCGCAGCATGTGCGAATGCCTCGACTGCATTGTTCACCAGATTCAGCAGAACCTGCTGGATCTGGTCAACGTCCATCTGGATCATGGGGACATCTTCTCCAAGAACCAACGAAAGCGTGTTACTCTTAAACTTCGGCAGGACCTTGATGAAGTCGATGAAATCAGTGCAAATGGCGTTGGGATCGGCGGGGAGGAGCGCGCCTGACGAACGCCTCCCCGTCATGAGACTATGTGAGAACTTCTCAATTCTCCTGGCACCCGCAATTGTCTTTTCGACAGTATTCTTCAGCTCTTCCGCCGAGATCCGGTCGAGTTTGCGCGAAAGATGCTCAAGCTGCAGAAGTACTACGGCGACTATGTTTCGAAGCTCATGACTTACCTCGCCTGCAATCTCCCCCTTCATCGCCATCCGTTCAGATTTGATGATCTGTTCATTGGCGTGTTTGAGATCTTCATAGGTGTTCTTCAGATCCTGATAGAGCCGGGCGTTCTTGATTGCAGTGGCAGCCTGGCCGGCAAGGATCTCGAACATATAGAGGATGTCCGCCTTTTCCACAGCGTGTATGCACTTGCTGTCGACGTAGATGACTCCGATCGTCTCCTCCGGAGTACGGAGTGGGCTGCAGATAATGGTCTTCAACTCAAGTTCCAGAATACTCTGACGAAGCTCAAAGCGCCCGTCGTTGGGCGCATCTTCAACGAAAAGTGATTCCCCCATTGTAAAGACATCGTCGAGGACGGTCGAACTCACCTGGAAGCTCTCGGCATGAATGGACTCGCCGGTCGAGG
>DASVIU010000643.1:0-1641 GCA_036386275.1 Bacteroidota bacterium
AACGGACGAGAAGTTCCGCGATTCTACCTCCGATGCCGTCCAAGAACTCTCGTTGGTTCATTGAACACTTCGGCTCAGAGGAGGGGCGTCCGCGGGGAATCCGTGGGGTCTTCTCCTCCAGGCAGACTTCCTTCCAATCCATCGACATTCTCGGGAGTTTAGACGTTACGGGAAGTGCCCCGCGTTCGGCGGGGGCAGGAGCGACTCATGGGGGAAGCTCCCCCCTATGTTCGCCACGAGGGCTCACCGTACCGGACCCATTCGATCTTTCGCTATGTTGCTTTCTGGCTCATGGCCAGTTTGCCCCCGAAAATCGTTCCTGGGTTCACGGGCACCCATGCTCTTACAATCCGGCGACGACTTTGGGGTCCCCGGCCTATAGCGAGGCGTGACAGATCCTCCAATCTGGCTACTCGGACGGCGCCGCCCAGATTGCGAGCGATGAAGTCGCCGGGATACAGGGGCGGCCCCGCTGGGATGTCTTGGCCGCTTTCGTCGGGCATGTGAGCGCCCATCAGATTTTCCGGTACGTTACTTCCCACTCCAGGACTGGGGAAGGTCATCCAGGATTCCCCCGGACAGCCTGCGTAGAGGGGTGTTTCTCCTTGAGAAAAAGAGGATACAGTAGCATCGGAGACAACGACATGCCGATTCAAGACCATCAGTTGCTGATCGAGTCGTTTAGCCTGCACGAGGGGCACGTGCACGGGGTCTCCAGCGTGGTGGCCACGAGACGATCCCCCTACCAGGTCATCGAAATCGTCGAACTGGGGAGCTATGGGAAGGCCCTCATCCTGGACGGAAAGGTGCAATCGACGACGCTGGATGAATTCATCTATCACGAGAGCATCATTCACCCGGCGATGCTCTGCCACCCCGAGCCTCGGCGGGTGTTCGTGGTGGGAGGCGGAGAAGGCGCGCCCGTGCGCGAGATTCTCAAGCACCGGAGCGTGGAAAGCGTCCTGATGGTCGATATTGACAGCGAGGTCGTGGACCTCTGCCGGCGCCACCTCCCGGAGATGAGCGCGGGGGCGTTTGAGGACAAACGAGTTCGGGTCGAGTTCATGGATGCGCGAGCCTTCCTGGAATCCTCGGATCAGACGTTCGATATCATCATCATCGACATCTCGGAGCCGATCGAAGAGGGGCCGGCCTATCTCCTGTTCACGCAGGAATTCTACAAGATCGTCTTTGACCGACTCACCGAGCACGGGGCGCTGGCCGTCCAGGCGGGAACGATCAGCCTCGCCGGTCTGGAATGCTTTGCGACCGTCCACGCCACGCTCAAGAGCGTCTTTCCGGTTGTGGCGCCCTATTTCGCGGACATCCCCTCATTCGGGAGGCCGTGGGGGTTTCTCTTCGCCGGCAAGGGAAGGCATCCTGCCGCATTCAGCCGGGAAGAGATTGACCGGAAAATCCGGGAGACCGTGCACGGCGATCTTCGGTACTATGACGGCGAGACGCACGCCATGGCGTTCTCCCTTCCGAAACACGTCAGAGAGCAACTGGCGGCAGAGAAGCGAATCATCGAAGACAACCATCCGCTGTTCGCATTCCGATAGGAGCGTGAAAGTGGCCGCCATTGCCACGCATCAGTTCAGGACCCCGCTCTTCGATGCGATGGTCAGCCTGGCCGAGGCC
>DASVIU010000644.1:0-3638 GCA_036386275.1 Bacteroidota bacterium
GGTTCAAATCCCGCCTTCGGCACCATAGCAAAAAGCATTCTCCCTTGTCCGTTCATGTCAATCGGGATCTCGACGAGCGACTCGCCTTCCACAATCTCCGATCGCATGAACTCTCGGAATTGATCTGCATGCCGAAGGCAATCCGGGCCGCAGCGGCAACGTCCAGGACCGGAGTGCGGTTTGTAACCTTTTTCTTCCCTTTTTCGCCTATACAAAAAAAAGAAGGATGACTGTCATGAACATTACGCGAAGGATCCTTATTTCCGCAGCCGTCGTGTTTACGTTGAGCCTCGGTGGCGTTGCCTGGTCGGCCCTCAGGGGCGGAGGCTGTCCTTGGGGCGCCAGAACCGCTGTCCCGTCGCCCGATATCCTCGCGTCGCTCCAGTTGACCGATTCCCAGAAGGAGCAACTGAAGTCGATCGTCGAGTAATACGATTCGATCGCGAAACCGAAGTCCAAGGAACTCATGGCAGATCGGCGGGTACTGCAAAGACTAATCCACGACACAGCGGTGGACGAACAAACCATCCGGAACAAAGTGGCAAAGCTCACGGCCACGGACTCGGACCTCGCCGTGGGCCGCGCCAGGTTCTTCCACGATCTCCGTGGCGTCTTCACCCCCGACCAGGTCCAAAAGCTCAGGGAATCCCGGGAGCACCGGCACACGCGGACGGACGAGCTCCTGGTGCTGGCCGCGCGACATCTTGCGAAGGACTGACGGTCGAACGACGGGAGCGGGACGCATGCCCTCGAACTTCTCAACGGGAAAACGGGTCACCCGAAATAGTGCGTTAGTTGCGCTCCAGTCGATGGGCTTGAAATATATTTCGGACCGTTGGAGGCGAATCATGAAAATATTTGGGAACTACTCTGGAAATGTCCGACAAGTCGGTCACATTCCAACAGGAGAGGAGATCTCCGTGCGAACGAGGCGAACGGTACTGCTGGTTCTTATTATGATGATATCGCTTGCCGGTTGCGGCGGCGAATCAGTGACGACTATGAACGCCCCGGCCAATCTGGTCGGGACGAGCTGGCTTGCCTCCGTGATCCTGGATTGGGACCCCGTGACGGATGCGACGTCGTACAACATTTATAGAAGCGTTGTATCCGGAGCTGTGTCGTCCAAAACCTTGCTGGTTTCCACCCTGCCCGCGACGGAATACACGGACACAGCCGTTTCCTCCGGGACAACCTACTACTGCCAGGTGATCGCAGTGAATTCTGCAGGGGAATCGCAGGCATCCAACGAGATCGCAGTCACTCCGGAATAGCAGAATCTTCCGGAAGTGAGGTTTCATCCGAGCAAGATGAAAGGCGCAGGGTTTTCTAATGTATCCAAGAGAGATGTCCCGTATCGGTCGGGAAGAACCGGGCCCGGAACATCTCCGTCGCCGATTCGCGCCAATGAAACCGGACAGGACGTCACCATGGACAGTGCGGTGAGATCGACCAAATATTCTTTTCGAAGTCACCCCGGCGCTATCAATGAAACACTTTCAGGTGGAGCTTGTGAAATTCCTGGAGTTGCGTGCTGTGATCCGCGATGTTTCCGATGGGGCGAAGATTTCGCTCTCTAACGGGAGGACGACCGGCGATATCGTGCAGGGACTGTGAATTTGTTCCCTGATTTTTGGTGGAAGTCTCAGCATGCCCAGTATGCTGGGTCACCCGGGCGCGGGTGATTCCTCGTCTTTGCGCGCATCCACGAGAACCTTGATATATTTGATGGAAATTAAACGCATGGCATCTGCTTCAATCGGTGCAGGAATCCTTGAGGGAATTCATGGACAAAAAGTCTAAAGCCGCATTCGCGGTAAGCACACTCGCTTTTTTGCTTTTCGTTTCCCCCCTCGTCGCCGCAGCAGGTGACAACGTTGTACGCGCGACACTGGGCAATGGCCTTCGCGTCGTGATCGTGCCCAGCACCCTGGCGCCTGTGGTGACCACGGAGGTCACCTATCTCGTCGGTTCCGTCGAGGCGCCGAAGGACTTTCCCGGCATGGCTCACGCGCTCGAGCACATGATGTTCCGGGGCAACCCTGGGCTCTCCTCGGAACAGTTCTCAGCGATCAGCGCCGCCTTGGGCGGGAACTCGAATGCGGGCACCTCCCAGGTGACGACCGGCTACCACCTGACCGTCCCGTCCGATGCGCTGAGCGTCGCGCTATGCGTGGAGTCGATCAGAATGAGGGGGATACTCGCCCGGGAGAAGGACTGGGAGAAGGAGCGGGGAGCGATCGAGCAGGAAGTGTCGCGCGACCTCTCCAACCCCCGCTATTCCTTCTACATCCGCCTCCTGGCGGAAATGTACGCGGGGACGCCCTATGACCACACGGCGCTCGGCACCCGCCCCTCGTTCCAGAAGACCACCGGCGCGATGCTCAAACGGTTCTACCGGGACTGGTACTCCCCGAACAACGCGATCCTGGTGATCGCCGGCGACGTGGACCCGGCCGGAACGCTGATCGAGGTGAAGCGGCTGTTCAGCCCGATCCCGTCGCGACGCCTGCCCCCCCGTCCGAAGTTCGAGGTCGGGCCGCTCCGTCCCGCCCGGATCGCAATGGACACCGACCTGCCGTACAGTCAGGCGGTCGTGGCCTACCGGCTTCCCGGCTACTCGAGCCCTGACTTCGCCGCGGGCGTGATCCTGGCCGACGTCCTCGACAGCCGACGGGGCGAGTTGTATGCGCTGGTCCCGCAGGGCAAAGCGCTCTCCTCCAACTTCAGGGCAGACGCTCTTCCCAAGGCGGCGTTCGGCTACGCCGAGGTCTCGTTCCCGAAGGGAGGGGAAGGCGAAGCGTTGATCGGTCGCATCAAGGAGATCATCTCCGGCTATGCCAGGAACGGCGTTCCCGTCGATCTCGTGGAAGCGGCCAGGCGGCGCGAGATTTCGGAGGCCGAGTTCACAAAGAACTCCGTGTCGGGGTTGGCGTCAGACTGGGCACAGGCGGTGGCGGTCGAGGGGCGCAACTCCCCCGACGACGATATCGAAGCCATCCGGAAAGTCACCGTGGAGGACGTGAACCGCGTCGCGGCGAAATACCTTCTGGACAACACGGCCGTAACGGCGCTCCTGACGCCGAGTGAATCCGGGAAGCCGGTCGCAACAGGCGGGTATAGCGGCAAGGAGTCGTTCGCGGCGAAGCAGACGAAAGACGTTGAGATTCCCGCATGGGCAAAGAAGTCCGTGGAAACTCCGACCGCACCGCCCTCCAGGGTCAACCCGGTCGATTTGACGTTGTCCAACGGCCTGCGGCTGATCGTTCAACCCGAGTCCGTGAGCCCGACCGTCACGTTGGTCGGCCGGATCCGGACGGAGCCGAAACTCCAGACTCCGCCGGGGAAAGAGGGAGTCGCCCGCGTTCTGGACGGGCTGTTCCCCTACGGAACGAAGACTCTCGATCGAACCGCCTATCAGAAGGCGCTGGACGACATCGGTGCCGATGCGTCCGCGGGTACCTCCTTCTCCCTCCGCGTTCTCATGGATCACTTCGACCGGGGAGTGGAACTGCTCGCGGGCAACCTGCTCGAACCTGCGCTGCCTGCCGAAGCGTTCGCCGTGGTTCGGGACGAGACGGCCGATGCGGTGGCGGGCGAGCTGCAATCCCCATCGTATCGTTCCGACCGCGCTCTTC
>DASVIU010000645.1:0-3548 GCA_036386275.1 Bacteroidota bacterium
TCCCCACAACACTCCCCTGGGGGACGAACTATGAAAAAGGGACCTCCCCCCCTTCGCGCACGTTTGCCCAATTCCCGGAAATCACCTCCCGGTATCCCGGCGGGGTCGTGCCGGACAATACTCCATGCCACCCCACCCCGGTGTACGAATTCCTTCTCGGCGTGGCGGGTTTCGCCCTCATGTGGAATCTGCGGAAGAGGCCGTGGCCGGACGGAAAGATGTTCATGGTCTACCTAATGATTTCAAGCGTGTTCAGGTTTTCCGTGGAATTTCTCCGCCTGAACCCGCGCCTGCTGCTCGGGCTCTCGGAAGCCCAGTTGATCTCCGTCCCGCTTTTCTTCGCCGGCCTGGCGGGAGTCTACCTGCTGGATCGGAAACGGGCGCCCCGCCGGAACGCGACCTGACCGGCCCCGTACGGACGCCGTGAAGATCGTCGCCAAAGCCATGGAAGCGCTCGGCATCGCCTGCGTCATGATCGGGCTCGTCGAGGGGATCCTGGGTTCCTCGATGTGGATGGAGCTGTACCTCAGCATTGCCGGCATCATTGTTTTCATCGCAGGGAGGAGGATCGAGAAGCGAAGGTAGGGATTCGCGGGGAGCGTCACTCACGTTCATCAACCCATCGGAGACGCCCATGCAAGGCATCATCGCGGGACGAAAACCGGTCATGGAGGCGTTGCGTGCAGGGACGAGCATCGAGAAAATTGTGTTCCTCCTCGGGGTCCAGGGAACGGTGATCGAGGATATCCGTCGCGCGGCGGAGAGGAACAATGTGCCTGTGAGCCAGGCGAGCAGGCAGGAATTCAGAGAACTGGCGAGCGACGCCACCACGCAGGGGGTCGTCGCGATCGTCCGTCAGGCAAAGGCGTTCGTCAGCCTCGGGGAGATCGTGGAAGCGGCGGAGACGAAGAAAGAGAAACCGCTGATCCTGATACTCGACAGCATCGAGGACCCGCAGAACCTGGGGGCGCTCGTCAGAACCGCCGAATGCGCCGGCGTGCACGGCGTCGTGATTCCGAAGCACCACGCGGCCTCCGTCACCTCCGCGGTGGTGAAGGCATCGGCCGGCGCGACGGAGCACATGGCGATGGCCGAAGTGACAAACATCGTCAGCACGATGGACGAGCTGAAAGAACGCGGGTTCTGGACGGCGGGGGTGGCAGTGGAAGGCGACATCCCGTTCACCGAGTTCGACTATACCACGGCCGCAGCGATCGTCATCGGGAATGAGGGGAAGGGGATCCGCCGGCTGGTGCGCGAGCACTGCGACCGGCTCGTACGGATACCGATGTACGGGAGTCTCGGCTCGCTCAACGCATCGGTCGCCGGGGCGCTTGTCATGTACGAGGCAGCGCGCCAGCGGCACAGAATCTAATTTTCGCCACAGCGTGGCGCCACAGGCGCCGTGATTTTCAACCCTGCCGTTCCAGCCCGTACTTCTTCATCTTGTTGTACAGGTGGCTCCGCTGGATGTCGAGGACTTCGGCGGTCCTGCTGATGTTCCAGGCGCTTGCCTCGAGCTGTTTCCGGATGAAGGCGGCCTCGGCCCTGTCTTTGAATTCCTGAAACGTCCCCCCCGCACTCAGAAGGTCATCCCACGCGCTCCTGCTCCCCCCCCCCTGTCCCGACTCGAGGTGTGACTCCTCGATGTACGACCCCGGGGTCATGATGACCAGCCTCTCCACCATGTTCCGCAGCTCCCGTACGTTCCCCGGCCATTCCATCCCCTGGAGCCTTTGCATTGCCTCGTCGCTGAAGCGCTTCACCGCCATCCCGTTCCTCTGGCAGATATCCTCGGTGAACGCGGTCGCCAGGAGCGGTATGTCTTCCCGGCGCTCCCGCAGCGGGGGGACTTTGATCGGTATGACGTTCAGCCGGTGGTACAGATCCTGACGGAAGGCATTCGCCCCGATCGCATCCGGCAGGTTCTTGTTTGTTGCTGCAATCACGCGGACGTCCACCGGAATCTGCCGCCCTCCTCCCACCCGCTCGACCTTCCCTTCTTCCAGGGCCCGGAGCACCTTCGCCTGGGCATTCAGGCTCATGTCGCCGATCTCATCGAGGAAGAGCGTCCCCCCGTCCGCCTGTTCGAATTTGCCCGACCGCATTCCGGTTGCCCCGGTGAATGCACCCCGCTCGTGTCCGAAAAGCTCCGATTCAATCAGCTCGTTCGGTATCGCGGCACAGTTCACCTCGATGAGCGGCTTCCCGCTCCTCCGGCTCAGCCGGTGAATCGCCTTGGCGACCAGCTCCTTTCCCGATCCGTTTTCGCCGGTGACGAGCACGCGCACGTCGGTGGGGGCAACACGCTCAATGGTGGCAATGACGTCCCGGATCTTCCGGCTGGACCCCAGGATGGCATTTTTCCCTTCGACGATCACCTGCATGCGCCGGTGTTCGGTGATCAGGCGGTGCTGCTCTGCGGCGTTTCGCGCGACGATCACGAGCTTGTCGCTGTCCAGCGGCTTGGGGAGGAAATCGTACGCGCCGAGCCTCGTGGCTTCCACGGCGGTCTCGATCGTCCCGTGCCCGGAGATCATCACCACGGGGAGATCGGGATGCCCCTGCCGGAGCCTGCGCAGCACCTTCAACCCGTCCTCGCCGGGCATCTTGATGTCCAGCAGCACAAGATCGAAATCGCCGCTCTCGACGCGCGCGGCAGCGGACGGCCCGTCCTCGGCGTACTGCACCTCGAACTTCTCATATTCGAGTATCATCTTTATGGAATCGCGAACGGATTTCTCATCGTCCACAATAAGTACGGATTTCATTTTGCCTCCTGGCGAGACTCGAGCGAGTCCGGGAGAACCGCGCCGTGATCACAAGGCGTGGCGGTCCCCCGGGGTACCTCTGTTGTGAAAAACCGGGAGGGGCGCGTGTCGGGGTCGGAAAGGAGGTGCAGGCCGAAGCGCTCCCCCTGCCGGTTGGCCCTCACATCCCGTTCGTCGTTCACCCCCCCCACGATAAAATTCTCCTCCCCCCATTCAATGAAGAGTCCGAACCGGTCCGCGCTTTCCGCGGACTCCGTGACCGCCGTCAGAAAAGCCGATCCGAAAAAATGCTGGAGCTTGTCCCTGTCCCCTCCCTGCCCCGGCGGCGTATCAGCGTAGAGGCGCGACGGGAGCGCATCGATCCTCGCACGGAATTCCCCGGTGAATTCGGACGTCAGGGGGAACCAGAGGATTGCCCCGATGAGCGGGAGGCGGACGCCGACCCTTTGATGGTCCATGAGCGCAAATGCGCTGACAAGGAGCGCTTCGTACACGTTGTTCCAGCAGAGCCGCATCGCCCGGTCGAACACGCAGTCCACGGCATAGAGGTCGCCGTGCGCGTCACGCTTGGAGACGAGCTCCTCCGAGCGAATGTACTCTTTCAACAAGTAGCAATCCTGCAGGACCTTCGGGATCAGGAGCGGCGAAAGAAACGTCATCAACGCCGGGACCTGCTCCCGGGGCGGAAGAGGCGGAAGAGACGTTTGTCCCGGAGAGTGAACGTGAACTGCCGTCGCAACAACCAGCACCCGGAGCAACCCGCGGGCAATGAACTTC
>DASVIU010000646.1:0-6892 GCA_036386275.1 Bacteroidota bacterium
CCGGCTTTCCATGAGGCCCGGGCGACGATTGACCGCCTGAAGAAGACGAAGAATCTCTTTGCCATCGCGAGTCCCGATGGCGCCGGGCTCACGCTGATAAATCAGTGTCTCGCCCTCGTTTCACACACGATCGGAAAATGGCCACGGAATCGACTGGAAATATTGCGGGGACTTTCCGAAAATCGCACCGTCAAACAAATGGCCCGGGATCTCCGGGTCACGGATAAGGCTGTGTACAAATCGATCGACGCGGGGGCGATCAGGACGATTGTGCCCCTGCTCGAGGAGATTGCAGCCAGTCTCAGGCAAATACAGGAGCAGCGATGAGTCCTGAATTCTTCTTCATGGTGAACGTGGTCCTTGCTTCCCGCCTGGTCTTCCTGTTCCGCGATGGCCCGTTGACCACCGGCGGCCTGGCTTTCCTATTCATGGTACAGGCTGTCGGACTTCTTGCTTATCAGCCCGGGATCGCCTGGGCAATCTTGTTGGTCCTCCTCTTGCTGAATGGATTGGCATTCCACCGCCTCGAAAAACGTCGCATACCGAACAAGGGGCTGCGACTGTTGTCTCTTGCCGTTCAAATCGTCCTGCTGAGCGTGTTCTTCTCTCCCTGGATCGGGATTTCATTCAACAGCGGATTATTTGAATCTCTGGCAGGAATGGGGAGATTTTCAGTCCTGGTGACTCTCCTTGAGAGAATATGCCGTCCGGGGACGACCGTCGTTCTCATGGGGGGTCTACTGGTTTCCAATGAGGCAAACCACCTGCTCAGGCTCCTTCTTGCCGGGTTGCGAGTTGGACCCGCAGCCGTGGCCGGCGACAGCTCAGATATGGCGGCGGCTGACCGGCGCGAATACAACACCGGCAGGGTCATCGGAATCCTTGAGCGCATCATCATTTACGTCGCGGTCTTGGCGGATCAAATCGCCGCAATCGGGTTGGTTCTTGCAGTAAAGGGGCTAGCCCGGTTTAAAGAGATGGACGACCGACCATTTGCGGAATACGTGCTCGTCGGCACACTGCTCTCTCTTCTCCTTGCGGTTTTTGTTGCATTGCTGGTGAAGTCTCTCATTTAGGAGACCGACCAACCCCGATCGATTGCGGATCCAGGTCAATCATCCGATGTATCCTCCTGGCCGCGGAAACGATCATTCCCTGAAGAAGCGGAACCGTGTATTCATCCATAACGAATACCTGGCGATCTTGTCCGAGGGTACGGAACCAAATTGACCACGCGGTACCGGACTGGCAATAGGCCCTGTGATTTTCACCGAAAGGCGGGGAAAATACTGAAAGGAGCCGGAAATGGAAATCAATACGGACAAAATAGACGACACGATCCTCGCGCTGCTATACCTGACGAGTTTTCCGGACCACGGCGTTACTCGAGCATGGAAAGGGCAGGATTGGGATGCAATGGACCGACTCAACGAGAAAGGGATGATCAGCGATCCGAAAAGCAAAGCAAGATCGGTTGTTCTGACTGAGGAAGGCGCAAGACGATCAAAGGAACTGTTCCACAAATTCTTTGAGATGGCCGGGTAGGATCTATTCTTCAGAGTTCTGGCCGTCTGATGATTGAGTCCGACATCCGTCGGGTAGGCGATATGCGCTTCCACGGTCGTCGAATCGATTCAAATCCGCCGAGGCTTGATCGCCTTGGCTTTGACCATGTGACGAACCAGCTTTTTGTTGAGCGCGGCGATCCGTTCTTCACCGACCGTTGGTTGAGCTGGATGAGTGTCGTGGCGTCCGGCACCGAGTCAATCAGGCTCAATCGGCGGAAGTGCCGCCAGGGGAGCCGCTCGCGGACCGCAGTCTCCACTTTCTCGTAACTGAGGCCCCAGCGAAACCTCGGGTACATCATCCGGAGGTAGACATCGACTGCCGTCCCGGGGCGGCCCATGGTCGGATCGAACGCCGCCTCGAACGGTCTAAGGAACTCACGCTCCGACAGGAGAACTTAACCCTATGAAACATTTCTTTTTCTCTCTCATCTTCGTCTTCGGGGCGATCGCTTCTGCTCAGAACCCCGGTGACCACTGGATGAGATTCAAAACTCCGGAACAAGCGGGTTGGTCATCAGAGCAACTGAATAAAGTCTGTAGGACCTCGAATGCAAATTCTATTGTGCTTCTCCACAAAGGAAAGATTGTGTACACCTATGGCGACTATTGCAGACGCATCAAATGTCATTCGATGAGAAAGAGTTTTCTCGGTGCATTGTACGGCATCTTTATTGACAGGGGAATGATCGACACTGCAGCGTCAATCGGCAGTTTGGCCATTACAGATATAACCCCGCTCACTTCGAGCGAAAAGGAGGCCCAGGTAATAGATCTTCTGAAGTCTAGTTCGGGAATTTATTTGCCATCGGGACAGGAGACCGTCGATATGGTGAAGTCACGTCCGCTTCGCGGCAGCCACCCGCACGGCACGTTCTGGTACTATAACAATTGGGATTTCAATGTCCTTGGAACAATCTTCCGGAGGAAAACTAACAAAGATATCTTTGAAGCATTCAAAGAAAATATTGCAGGTCCTTTGCATATGGAAGATTTCCGCCTTATGGACGGCGTATATGATTTTGACACCCTCAATGCTTCCCATCCCGGCTATGTATTCAAAATGTCGGCGCGGGATGGAGCGAGGTTTGGAGAGCTCTTCCTGCAAAACGGCCGATGGGATGGAGAACAGATTATCCCGCAAAGATGGATTGAACAATCAACCACATCGCATTCCGCGACAACGACGCCCGGTATATCGTACGGGTATCTTTGGTGGATCGCGGAGGACTTCGAAGGATTGAAGATGTACTATGCTTCGGGAGTCAATGGGCAGCGAATCTGTGTAATTCCCTCCAGCGAAATAGTTGTCGTTGTCAATGTCGATACCTATCGCGGCAGGTATATACGTGGCGTGGATTCTCTTATTGCTCGTCTGGTTGTTGTTTCACGAACGGCAATTGCGATCTCGAATCCCGATTTTGTTCCGCTTGAAAAATGCACAACAGTGCATACGATCGAACTGAGCCGGGAAGAGCAGCATCGCTATGTAGGAAGATATAGTATCGGAGACACCACATTGACCATTTCAGAAGCGACAGATGGACTCATCGTGGAGGGGCCCCATTACTTCTACAAATTCAGTCTGCTACCGACTGGGAAGAACAGATTTGTCATTGAAGACTTAAACTTAGAACTGACGTTTGATATAGATAGGAGTGGAAAGCCCGCAACCCCTAGAATTGAGAAGCCGACAGGAGGTTAGCGGCATGAACTATGGGACAAATCGTAACCTCCAGAATCACCAAGGAGATTACTGAAAGTTCAATCTGACTTTTTCAGTGAGAACTATTTAGGGGCGGGGAAGATCTCGGTCGGTGCGGTGAGTTCTTCCAGCTTTTCAAGCATACCCTGGTGTGGAAGGAGAAGGGGGGGGTGCGCCTGTGAACTCAATGCGGTGCGCGTGCATTGCGGTGAACTTCCGGTGCTGCTCCAATGGAACCGGCCCAAATGAGTCTCCCCAATCACCGGTGCCGGAACGCACTGCCCATGCGTAGGCCCCCTTCACATGATTGTTCAGGGCATCTTCAAGGAACTGGCAGGCTTTCGAGAAACCCTGAGGGAATCTCTGGTTCACAAACTCTGATGAGCCGTTGGCAGCGTATTCCCCCCAAACCATTGGGATTCTCCTCTGCAGGCCCTTCACCGTCTTGAGCGGGTCGGCGCTGACATTCTTGTCGTACAGGGCCTGATAGGGCGGTTCGTCGTTCCGACCGTAGTAATGGATGCTGAGGTAGTCGCAGGCAGGATCGAGGACATCCAGCCACATGTCCGCGTGCTTCAAGGCCAAGCTGCCCACGGTAAACTGCACGCCGGTCTCCTGATGCACCAGGTCCCGGAATGTGCGAATATACGCCTTGAACTTTCCAAGGTCCGCCGCTGGCAGCAGGCCGGGCATGTTCGTGTCGGTGCTCAGGCCCTCAATGAGTGATTCAGGCTCATTGACCAGCTCAACGGAAAGAAGGCTCGCAGGTTTCTCTTTGCCCAGCTCCTGCAGCAGCGGGGTGAAAACGTTGTTCAGCAGCTCGTTGCGGCCGGCCTCGGTCATGAGCAGTCTGCCGTGTCCCTGTTTGGCTCCGATCTCTGGCCGTCTGCGGTCGAGCCTTTCGGCTCTCTCGGCGAACTTGTGATCGAGCATCACCAGGCTGGCGACGATATTATTGTCATAGGCTACGCGAAGAACGTTGAGTAACCCCCTGGCAACAGAATCCTGCACCCCCAGAACTCTCCCTTTGTCGTCAAAGATGATTCCCGCGCGCCCGTCGGTGAAGACGTTCATGCGCACCGAATGCACGCCGCTGGCGGCAAGCATTGAGAAGTCTTTCCTGACCTGTTCCAGGCGCTCCTCACAGTGAAGGCCCATGCCCGGGGCGGAGTTGTGCTCGCCAAAGTCGTACCCGTAGTGGAGCTGATAGTTCACGCCGTCGATGAATTTGCTCTCATGCGTGATCCTGAACATTCCCATATGTCCTGCGCCTCTCTCTGACAGACTCCATGGAAGTTACAGCAGGTGAGAATTTAGCGGTTGAGCAGAAGAAGGGCACGCCGCAGGGGTGGGGCTCTTCGTCTTCGACTGAAATCCCTAGAGCGGGTCAGCAGCAAATGTGTCTCCCTGACCCAGGTCCCCCGTCTCGAGCCCCTTCTTGAACCAGCGCACCCGCTGTTCCGATGTACCATGCGTGAATGCGTCAGGTACCACATATCCCTGGCTCCTTCGCTGCAGACGGTCATCGCCGATTTGACTGGCGGCATTCAGTGCCTCCTCAATGTCTCCAGGCTCGAGGATCTGCCATTTCTTCTGGGCATGATTTGCCCACACGCCTGCGAGAAAGTCCGCCTGCAATTCGAGGCGGACCGATACCGCGTTGAACTCCGCTTTGTTCAGCCGCGCGCGCATCGCATCAACTTTATCAGTAATTCCCAACAGATTCTGAACGTGGTGACCCACTTCGTGGGCGATCACGTATGCCTGTGCGAAATCACCCGGGGCTCCCAACTTGTTGCTCAACTCCTGGAAGAAGGTCAGGTCCAGATACACCTTCCGGTCTCCGGGACAATAGAACGGTCCGGTTGCTACGTCGGCCAGGCCACACGCGGACCGTTCAGCCCCTGAGAAGAGAACGAGCTTCGGGTCCTGATACGTGACTCCCCGCTGCCTGAAGACCTCGCGCCACACATCCTCCGTCTCTCCAAGCACTGCTGAAACGAAGTCACGCTTCGACCCGTCAACGGGAGTACCGCTGGATACCTCTGTTGTCTGCGTTTGTCCCGGATCAGACGTGCTCAGTTGTTGAAGCAACGCGACCGGATCGCCTCCAAGAAGCCAGCTTATCAAAAGGACAATGATCAGTGCTCCGCCGCCGAGGATGGGTATCCGGGGTAACCCTCCTCCTCCCTGACCTTCTTCGACGTTATCGCTTCTTCTGCTTGTCTGCCAGCACATGTGACCCTCCGAATTACAACGACGTTTTCTTACCGTGCTTTTCCGACTGACCAAACCATGATCACCTGGAGCCCCACAACGGCCTAAAGGGTCCGGGTGCATCATTCTGTTACGAAGTCAACATCAAGCTGGAAGGCCGGTGGACGATTTGAATGTACGGCCTGGATTCAGGAAAGACAACTACTCAAGAGTCTCACCGGGAACCGTCACCAACAACATCCCTCATTCCTTCGTTGATTCCTGTATTCTCCCTCCTCCCCCTCAAAAGAGGTGAACCAAAGGAGAAAAAAAGGTCTGACGAGAGTGGAATCGAAACTGCGGGTCAAAAGCTGGGGGTTATTGCCGGGATAATAATCCCTCAAGCCCACCAGTCAGTCACTTTCTATTCGTCGAGTAGTAACAGTTGACTTACCGACCTCGCTGCTGCATATTGAGTGCGTCCTATCCCTCATAGAATGCCATTCGTGCTCGATGCTAAGCCACGGAGCCGGCCGATATCCTGCCTGACACGTAATACCGGACGACCCGACCTCCGCTTCTGGCACAATGTGAAACCATTGCATCATCTTCAAACGAGGACCACATGAGACGAACAACCCACCGCAGTTCGACCGGGACAAAACTCTACGCAGTCCGGGACAAGAAAGGAAGGTTTGTTGACATCCAGACCTACAAGCGTGCGCACGGCATGGATCTGAAGCGGAAGAGCAAGGCCGAGAAAAGGAAAAAGTAATGAATCCATCAGCCCGATCAAGGGCGTTCTCAAGGGAATCATGAAAGGATCCGATCATGCTCAAAGAGAAGTACCAGCCCGTACTTGACCTTGCGACAAGACTCGGCGTGAAACTGGTAAACGTCGCGGAAGAAGGTGGCAAGCTCAAAGTCAACGCAACATCACCATATCAACTGGAAAAGAATCTCGTGTGGGATAAGATCAAGACGATGTCCGGTTGGGAAAACGAACTCACCATCGACATTGCCGTTGAGAAGGGTGATATTTTCGGTGTGTACACGGTGCAATCCGGTGATACGCTTTCGAAGATCGCAAAACAACATCTTGGCGGTTCGGACAAATACATGGCGATATTCAATGCCAACAAGGACGTCCTCCAGAATCCCGACTTGATCAAGGTCGGCCAGAAACTGAAGATCCCTAACCAGTAAGCTCTGTAGCAACGGGATCAGAATGTCCAACCCGGGGATGTTTTGATCTGTGATAAACCATTCGGGAGTCGTATTAGTCCATCGATCTATAATGCTCGAAACATGGAGGGAATATGGGATTACTCGACAACATCACCGGGGGAGCGCTCGGCTCGCTTCTTGGCGGCGGCAAACAGGCGAACCTCATCAGCGCCCTCGGGGGATTATTCAGTAATCAGCA
>DASVIU010000647.1:0-2300 GCA_036386275.1 Bacteroidota bacterium
GTCCACTCATTGTTGTAGAAGCAGTCGAGCAGGACCGCGGGTGTCCGGAGAGGGGGAACCTGCGCCCGCACTCCCGAAGCGGGGAGCGGAACGATGAGGAGGGTTGCCAGCATCGCGTGCCGGAGACCGGCGCGGAAGCGCATGACCGCGGCCTGCATCATCCTACCTCCAGCCGGGGCGCCGGGCGTTCTCTGACGCACGTTTCGCGGAGTATGAGGTCCGTGGGGACTATCACGTGCTGGTCCGCCGCCGAGTCGGGGTTTGCAATGATCGACAGCATGAGCTCAACCGCCTTCGCTCCGAGTTCAAGTGTCGGCTGATTGACGCAACTGAGCGAAGGAGTGATGAACCGGGAGACGTCGCTGTCGCCGAAGCACATGATGTCGATATCCTCGGGGATCCTCACCCCAAGGACTTTCGCCGCCTCGTAGACCCCGAGCGCAACGGGGTACGTCACTGCAAATATAAACTCGGGCATGTCGCCGGACCTGTGAAGCTGCATGAACCCGTTATACCCGTCATCCCGCCCGAACCCCCCCTGGATGACCCAGTTCTTCCTGAGAGGGATACCGTGCTTCTCGAGCGCCTGTTCGAAGCCGGCGAAGCGCTCCTTCCCGATATTGATCTTCGGGTTCCCCCCGATGCAGGCGAGTTTCCGGTACCCGACGGCAACGGCGTGATCTATCGCGCGGAGAGTCCCCCCCCTGTCATCGACAAGCACGCTGCTGAACCCCGGGGGAGGGGGGTCCGGACGGCGATCCAGGAACAGGAGAGGAATACGCATCTGCCTGATCCACCGGAATATGTCGAGGTCCCTCGTCTCCTGCGAAATGGAGATAATGATCCCATCAACGCGCATAGAGACGAGCGTCTGGAGATGTTTCCTCTCGCGCTCCGCATTCTCCTGCGAGACAGTCAGTATCATTTCGATGTTGTGCTCGAACGCGGTATTATACACCGACTCGATCACCGAGCCGAAGAAGAAATGCGCAATTTTCGGCACCACCAGCCCGATCATGTTTGAACGCCGGGACGAGAGGCTTCGCGCGATGATGTTCGGGCTGTAGCCGAGGTCGTCCGCGACCTTCCGGACCCGTTTCGTCATCTCCAGAGAGATGTCCGGATGTCCGCGGAGGGCCTTCGACACTGTCACCCTGCTGACGTCGAGCCGTCGTGCAATATCTTCGAGCGTGATGTGCGGGACCTTCTTCATCGGCGTGTATTCTCCTTCTGCTGCTGACCGCCGGCCGCCGCGGCGGCTCGTTCCAGTTCGATGGCGGCGAGAAGGAACGGCGCGTAGCCTTTTATGTCGTTCGTCCGTTGCGGTACGCCGACGTAGTATTCATAGCTTCCGTCCCTGTACGGCTTCCCCCCCAGTCCGGCGCCCGCGCCCAGCGGGAGCGTCAGAACCAGAACAAGGATCAAGCGCACTGAACGGATGATGTTCATAGGAGTGCGACTCCTTCAATGGTGCAACTTTGGGGACGTGTTGAGAACGAAGTGAAAAACCGGGAAGAAGCGCTTACTTTACCGATTACTTTATCGCTAATTCGATGTTACAGAAACGGAAGGAATTTGTCAAGTATTTTCTTGACTCGGGGGAAGAATTCCGGGGCACCTGTCCGGGAGCGAGGTATTTGATCACCGTTATTGGGAAAAATTCACGACAATGGATTCCCGCCCTGCCAGGACTTGCTCCCTGCTGAAACGTTTCTCGCCGATCCCGGTGATGACAAGCGAGCGGAACGGGATCTCCCCCCGGATCGACGAAATTGTGACGCGGCGCCCGGTTCCGGCATTTTCCTGCCGCATGGTTCCATAGGCATAGCCGTTTGACCAGAAGAAAGTCCCCTTCTCCGCGCCGAATGTCAGCGTCCCTTCCACGGCCGAGTAATGGAACCCTGTTATCGCCAGGACTCCGCCCCAGCTTGCCATCGCCCTGCCGTAGTGGTGGCCGCATTCAGCTTCGTCGTAGGGATTCCTCTTCAACCCGTCGTAGCGCGCACGGATGCTCCCGATACACCTGAGGGCGTTCCTGACCTGGCCCTCATAGAGCATCCCGTCTGCCGCCGTGTATTCAAAACCTGTCATCACCTCGGAGAAGTACGGGAACGGGTTCTCCGGCCGCCCGTCGGGGTACGCAGCCATCAGGAGTGCCGATTCGTCCCCGAGTGCAAACGTCCGCATGCAATTGAAATGATCTGCAAGAGATTCCCGGAAATTGTACTTCATGATGCTCCCGAGCGTCGACCGGACATGTGAGGAGTCCACCAGATAGCCGAGGCCGCATACATGAGCAA
>DASVIU010000648.1:0-1503 GCA_036386275.1 Bacteroidota bacterium
AGCTCGGGTCCTTGGGATGTCTCTGGAGTATGGTCTCGACGAGCTTTGCGTCCATGTGTTCTCCTCCGGTTTAGCGTGCGAGAGTCTGTTCTTCCCTGTTCAGGTATTCCCGGATCACGCGCAGGGCCTCGACCGAGTCCAGGGGAGCGCTGCCTGTCTGGCGCTGGATCTCCTTCGTGTCGAGGAGGACCGTTGTTCCGTTCCGCATGTGTTTGTACAGGATGTTCATCCCGCGGTGTGTCGCGATCAGGGCCGTGACCGTCTCGGCCATGTTCCCGAGCGGCTTTCTGTCAATATGGCTGAGTTGAAACGTGGCCTTGATTGTCGTTCCCCTCTTCGGTTCCGAGACGATCGTCAGGGCGCCGTTCGCCGCGGTGGCGGCTTCCTCGAGCAGCGCCAGTCCCAGGCCGACGCTCCGGGTCGTCCTTGTCGTGTAGAATGGATGGGCGGCCTGTCGTACGATGTCGGCGCTCATTCCCTTTCCATCGTCGGTGATCTCCAGGCAAAGCAGGTCATCGGCGGCGTCCTCGCAGATAAGGATCGTGAGATTGCGCGCGCCGGCGGCAATTGAATTCTCGGCGATGTCCAGAATATGCAGTGAAAGATCTTCCATCGTCATCCCTCACACACCATCCGTCCGTCTGTTCTCCGGAGAGCTTTCACAAGCTCCGGAAATGTCGGCCTCTCCAGCAGATACTCACAGGTGTTGTTCCCCACATCATCAAGGAAATGTGCATCGGAGTTTCTGACGAACGCGTACTCCGCATACTGGGCGAACCGGTCCTTCGCTTCCTCCCTGGAAATGTGAACGGAGAGCTCGAGCGCATCGAATCTCAGTGTTGCGGGGATAAACCCCAGCTGGCTTATGACGCTCGAGTGTTCCCTGTCGATGTGCGAGGCGATGGCGACGCCGCCGAGAGCATGGATGTCGCTCACGATCTCGTCAACCGAAAGATCGACCGCTCCCGCGAGCAGCCGCTCCTGAATCCCCACGACCTCGTCGTGTTCATTGGCCACAACCTGCAGACCGAAAACGTCGGCATTGTTCTTCCCGGGAAGACGGTCATACACGATGGACTGCATGGCGGATGCGAGAGAGTCATATTCGAATATCGCAAGCACATGAACCTCTTCCCGCGTGCATATTTCCATCCCGGGCAGCACCGTCACTTCCCGCATCCTGGCGGCTCTCATGACCGCTGGCACATTCTCCGCAGAATTGTGGTCGCATATTGCCAGGATGTCGATGTTCCTTTTGCATGCCTGTGCCGCGATCTTCCGGGGCGACATCGTCAGGTCACCGCACGGTGAAAGGCACGTATGGACATGGAGATCCGCCCTGAAACGTCGTAGCATTGTTATGAGCCGCTGAACATATCTGCATAGAGTCTTCCGGCGACATCGAATGCCGGGAGCTCGCTGACGGCAATCGGCACGTGTTCATCGGTCGCTTTCTTCAGCGTATCGCCGGCGGGTTGTCTCCCCTGGACGATGATAATTCCG
>DASVIU010000649.1:0-5224 GCA_036386275.1 Bacteroidota bacterium
GACATTTGCCCGGAGGGGCAAGATCGACTCGGTCTACACTCTCGGGATCGGGGACACGCTCCTGCTGAGGACCACGAAGCCGTTCCGGTATGGAGACCTGTTCGACTTTACGCCCGTCCTTCCCGCGGTAGACGACGCGAAAGCCAAAGCGGCGCTGCTGCACGTGCGCGTGGTCCCGAATCCCTATGTCACGGCCTCTTCGTTTGAGCTGCCGCTCAATCCGGGCATCACGAGCGGCCGCGGCCAGCGTAAGATCGACTTCATCCATGTTCCCAGGCAGGCCACGATCAAGATCTTCACATCGCGCGGCGATCACGTGGTCACCCTGCATCAGGACGGGAACATCGAGGACGGGACGGTCTCCTGGAACCTGCGCACGTACGAGAACCTCGACGTGGCGTACGGGATATATTTCTACGTTGTGGAATCGCCCGTGGGGAACACGACGGGAAAGATCGCAATCATAAAATGAGACTGCACTGCCATGCATAAACGAAGAGCACAGTTCCTGACGGGCGGCCTGGTGCTGCTCGTGATCGCCGCGATGCTTCCCGGGACGGCATTTGCACAGTCGAAAGTCGGCACGACCGCCGCACAGTTTCTCGGTATCTCGGTGGGAGGAAGGGCGATCGCCATGGGAAGCGCCTATGTCGCCGACAACCAGGACGTGACATCCCTCTACTGGAATCCCGGTGCCGTGTCACAGACCAACAAGACCGAATTTGCCTTTGTCAATACGGAATGGCTGGTGGGTACCAAATTCCGCTGGATGGGACTTCTGTTCAATCCCGACGGCGAGAACGCGGTGGGTGTCAGCCTGACCATGCTGGACTACGGTGAGGAGGATGTCAATACCGTCGCCAATCCAGAGGGGACGGGGCAGCGCTGGTCCGCGAAAGATATCGCCGTGGGGCTGTCATACTCGCGGCGCCTGACCGACAAGTTCTCCATCGGCGGTTCAGCCAAGTATATCAACCAGAGTATCTGGAACGAATCAGCAAGCACATTCACGTTTGATGCGGGACTCCTGTTTGTGACCGACTTCAACGGTATGCGGATCGGTATGTCGATGTCGAATTTCGGGGGAGACCTCACCCTGTCGGGACGTGATCTGCTCAACCGCGTGGACATCGATCCGAACAACTCGGGTTCGAACAAGACGCTCGTCGGGAGCCTGAAGACAGACCCCTGGCCCATGCCGCTGTTGTTCCGCGTCGGTGTGGCGATGGATATCGTGAAGAACGACGAGATCACCACCACGGTGGCCGTCGACGCCCTCCGCCCGAATGACAACAGCGAATCGGTGAATATCGGCGCCGAGATCGGATGGCGGAACATGTTGTTTCTCCGGGGGGGATACAAATCTCTGTTCGCCAAAGAGCCGGCATTCAGCAAGGATACACAGCAGGATGGGCTGACGCTCGGCGCCGGCCTGCGCTATCGTCTTGAAGGGATCGCCTTCATCGAAGTGAACTATGCCTATATGCAATTCGGTCTCTTCGGCAACCTGAACACCATCGCTGTTGCGATTGGTCTGTAGAGTCACCAAATCACAGCCCCACGTACAATACCAGAAGGACAGGAAAGGAGATGACGCCGACACGAAAAATCTTTTCCATGTGCATGCTTCAGCTGTTCCACTTATTCACACTGTAGGAGGTGTTATGAAGTATACTTTGTATCTACTGCTCGCTGGCATCATCCTGGCAGGACTGGTTCTGCCGGGCGTTGCTCAGTCACAGGTCAAGGTCACGTTCATTGTCAACACATCGACCGCGCCGGATACCGTTGTCCCGGCGACCGATGTGCGGATCACGGGCGCAAGCGCCGGGCTTCCCAATACGGCGGACGGCTCCATTCCCAGAGTCGACACACTGATGACGAGATTCGGCGCCGGTTTGAAGGCGACGAGCATCGGCGGGGACTACTGGAAGCTGACCGTGACCTTCCAGCCTCTGGACAGCGTTCGCTTCAAGTTCAGAGTCAACGGCGACTGGGAAGATAACTCGACGGATCCGAACGGCTTCAGCACGGACAACCGTGGCGTCCGGGTCGGGTATGCGGACACGACGCTCCCCGTCATGTACTACAACAAGACGGGATCAACACAGCTGCAGTACAGGACGCCCTGGACTGCCGCGCCTGATACATTCATGAACGTATATTTCCGCACGGACGTGCAGGGGTGGGCGCAGAGCAACGCTCTGACGGCCACGGATACACTCGGCGTCCGGGGTGGCGGGCATATGCTGGGCGCGGACTTCATCACTCCTGAGCTTGCCTGGGGCACCACATCGTACCTGACGAAGGAATCCGGCTCGATGAACGGGTATGCCGGTGCGAACTTCTGGTCCGGCCGCGTGAGGATACGGAAGAGCACCGTGCATCCCGGGGATTCCCTCTTCTACAAGTTCATCGTCAACAGCGACTGGGGGAGGAGCGATCCTAACAACCGCCTCTTCAGGGTCCCCACGGGGTTGAAGGATACGACGCTGTCCTGGACCTGGTTCACGGACACGAAGCCGACGTTGCGGGCGAATCCCGACACGGCGATCGTCACGTTTACCACCAACATGACCCATGCGATCGCGAAGGGGGGATTCAAGAATGGTGATACGCTTGTGGTACAGAGCGGGTACTTCGGCACCGCCGCGGAATCTCCGCGCCAGCGGCAGCTGGCCCGTCAGGGGCTGACGAATCTGTACAAATACACCGACACCGTCGTGACCTCGGTGGGCAAGCCGCTCGACTACCAGTATTACTGGTTGAAGAACGGCGTGACGGTCCGTGAAAACTACTTCAACTTCCAGTATACGGGAACCATCAACAGCGAGCAGGAGAAACGGCAGTTTGTCATTCCGAACAAGAACTTCACCATCCAGGACACTGTCAACGGTGTCTCCGACGGGCGGCGTCAGCCGGAATTCGCCGATCAGGGAAAACTGGCGCAGTCGGTCACGGTCAAATGGATCGTTGACATGCGTCCGGCGTACTACCAGATCTGGGCCGGCGACTCTCTGAAGGCCGGTCAGGGGACGGCGACCGTGAAGTACGCCGACAGCATCAAGCCGTGGGGAGTTGCCATCAACGGCCCTGCGACCGGCGGTGTCAACGGACCACTGGCGACCGACTGGACGACGTGGGACAAACCGCTGGCTGCTGACTCAAGCCAGAAGAAGATGTGGGATAATGCCACCCACGGCGATGTGGCCGCCGGTGACACGCTGTACACGGTCACGTTCAATTACACCACCAAGAACACGAAGGGAGTGGTCTTCAAGTTCGGTATCCAGGGGAGCGACAATGAAAGCGGGTTCGGGTTGAACCATCTCGAAAACATCGATGATTCCTCGCCCACCTTCACGATCAACACCCAGTGGGGGAGCATCAATCCCAACTTCTACAAAGCCTGGGATTATGACAACCACCGGCCGAAGAGGGCCACCTCCGTCCAGACCATCCCGGGCGTCGCGAGGGTCTATTCGCTCGAGCAGAACTATCCAAACCCCTTCAACCCCTCCACCAAGATCAACTTCTCCATACCGGTGCAGGCGAATGTTGAGCTCACTGTTTTCAACATTCTGGGTCAGAAGGTCGCGACGCTCGTAAACGAGTCCCTGAAGGCGGGGAACCACTCCGTCACGTTTGACGCGTCGAAGATCGCGAGCGGCATGTACTTCTACAGGATCGAAGCAGATCAGTTCACAAGCACCAAAAAGATGCTCCTCATGAAATAGTAACGAGCAGAGCCGTCTTCGGTCTTCAGGGTGGCTCCTCCGGGAGCCACCTTTTTTTGGGGCAGGGGAGAAGCAGCAGGTCCTATTTATGCCGTGCAAGTTCGTCCCGAAGCGCTTGCGCAGGGGCATACGAGGGGGCGAGCTTCAGGGCTTCCTGAATGAGGGTTCCGGCAGTGGCATAGTCTCCCTTGTTTGCGAAGGAAGCGGAAAGCCCGTAGAAGATCGTCGCCCGTACAAGCGGAAGATCTTTTCCGCTGGTCAGACTGTCGGCGGTCCGCAGTTGCCGGATCGCATCGTCATATTCTCCCAGGTTGATCTGGAGCAGCGCCAGATCGATTCGCGGCAGCTCGAAGCGCGGACCGGCGGTGATGGCGCGCCTGTACGCGGTCGCGGCTTCGGCAAAGTGCCCGTACTGTTTTTCCAGGTTTCCCAACATGTACAGGGCGCGGGAGTCATCCGGGTCCCCCTCAATCAGCGATTGGTATGTCGTCCGTCCGTTCAGGTACTCGCCCCGGCTCCCGAAGTACTCTGCGGTCCGGTAGCACCCGTCGTCCCAGCCGAGTGCGTGCGTGTAGACGTCGGTAGCGATCTTCCGGAGAAACCCGTCAGCCGTATCAAGGACGTGGGACACCGCCCTGTACCCGCGGAAGGGCCATCTGCCGGTGAGGTACCGGATGGAAAGATCCGCATACGCAAGGTCCAGCCACGGTATGCTCAGGCTGTCTGAATTGAACGGGAGCGGGTTCGTATGCGACCCTATCGGGGGATCGGGGTGAATGATCCCGAGCTGCATGATCTTCCGGAGGAAAAGGCCGGCGATTTCATAGTAGCCGCGAGCATTCGGATGAAGGTGTTCCCGGAAGAGCGTGTCGCCCGGCACGCCCGACGGTGTGAATGACAGGAACAGGGAATCGGACGAGACGAGAAGCACCGAGTTGGCACGGCAGACGTTCCGTATCACAGTGTTCGTCCGCTCGGGCGCACGGAATTTTAGAAGGTCGTTGTCTCTGGCCCGCGCCAGCAGTTCCCTTCCCCGCCGGATGTCCCCCGTGGCGAGGCAGCTCCTTCCCATCCAGTAGGAGACAAAAGCGTTGCTCGAATCTTCCGCGAAAAGGGGGGAGAGCACGGTCAGGAGCGACCCGGGGTTTCCCGAATCAAACATTGCCGGCACGCGAGCAAAGAGCCTTCCGCAGTCTCTCCCCGCCACGACGCTGTCGTAGGCGAAAGGGGGGAAGAGAAGATTCGACGTCACGTCGCTCACGATGAGGGGTACGCCGTTCGTGCGGCAGAGCCCGGCGATCGTTGTGAGATTCGATTCCAGCAACCGGAATACCCGCTCGGCCTCCGGGGAGCCCAGCCGGACGTGGCTGTTCTCTGAGACCTGCCTCATCATGTTCCGCTCCCCCTCCCGGAAACCGGGGATGACCCGGCGGAGAAGGTTCTGCACCGCTCTGACGAGCCGGAGGTCTCTGGCGCTGTACTTCAGG
>DASVIU010000650.1:0-5335 GCA_036386275.1 Bacteroidota bacterium
GAGTTCCTCAAGGTTCATTGTCCATCCCTGCATTCGAATCGCGTGAAGTGATCACCGTGCATCAATCGTCGCCGGCTCGAGATCCGGGGCCAGCAGGTTGAAGATGAACAGCGCGATGAGGTACACGCTCCCCGAGATGATGAAGAGCGTCATATAACTCCCGGTCCATTCCAGCAGGAACCCCGCGGAAGTCGCCAGGAGCATACCGCCGACTGCACCGGCCATCCCCCCGAGTCCCACAACGGAGCCGACGGCGTCCCTGGGGAACATGTCGGAGGCCATCGTGAAGAGGTTGGCCGACCACCCCTGGTGCGCCGCGGCGGCAATGCCGATAAGTGCGACGGCGATCCAGAGATTTGCAACGCTTGACGTGAAGACGATAGGCACGATCAAGAGAGCACAGAGAAGCATGACCGTCTTCCTGGCCCGGCCCACCTGCCATCCGCGCGAGATGAACCTGGAAGAAAGCCATCCCCCCCCGATGCTCCCGATGCTCGTCATCGTGTAGATGACAACAAGGGGCAACCCCAGATCAGTAAGCGTGAGACCGTAGGTCTTGTTCAGGAATTTCGGGAGCCAGTAAAGGTAGAACCACCATATGGGATCGGTAAGAAATTTCCCGGCCACGAACGCCCAGGTCTGCCTGTACCTGAGCAGGCTCGCCCATGGGATTTTCCCGGAAGGGGGATCGGGAGGATCGCTCCTGATAAATCCAAGTTCGGCCGGAGAGAGTTTCCTGTGTGTTTCCGGCCGTTCATAGACAACGAGCCAGAAAACGAGCCAGACAAATCCCAGGAGCCCTGTCACGATGAAGGCCGACTGCCAGCCATACGTGACGGTGAGAAAAGGGACAGCCAACGGGGCGGCGACGGCACCGATGTTCGCCCCCGAGTTGAAGACCCCCGTCGCAAATGCCCGCTCTTTCTTAGGGAACCACTCGGCGATCGCCTTGACCGCCGCGGGAAAATTCGCCGACTCGCCGAGCCCCAGGGCAAACCGCGCGGCGCCGAACCCTGCCGCGGAGCGGGTGACAGCATGCGCCATCGCGGCAAGACTCCAGAGGACGACGGCGACGGAGTAGCCGAGTTTCGTACCGTACCTGTCGATCAGCCGTCCGACGACGATGAGCCCGATCGCATACGCCGCCTGGAATGCCGTCACGATATACCCGTACTCGATCTCGTTCCAACCGATCTCCTTCTGGAGCAGCGGCGCAAGTATGCCGAGCACCTGCCGGTCGATGTAGTTGATCGTCGTCGCAAAAAAGAGGAGTGCGCAGATGACCCACCGGTAGCGACCCACCCTCCCCGCAACTTCCCCGCCGGGTCCGGCGGGTTCGACCGTCGTTGTATTCACTTCAATTCCTGCATGTTCACAGAATCCATGTCGGAGAATTCCTGGTTTTCCCCCCCCATCGCCCAGACGAACGAGTACTTTTGCGTCCCGGCGGCCGCATGTATCGACCATCCGGGGGAGAGGACCACCTGCCTGTCCCGCACGACAAGGGACCGTGTTTCATCCGGTTTCCCCATGATGTGCATCGCGCCTGCGTCCGCGGGGAGTCCGAAGTACATGTACACTTCTGTCCGCCGCATGTGCGTGTGCGGCGGCATCGTGTTCCACACGCTCCCTTCGTCGAGCTCGGTGATGCCCATGACGAGCTGGCAGCTCCTGACCCCTCTGGCATGTATGTACCTGCGGATCGTCCGGACATTGGCGCCGGCGGCGGAACCGAGCGGAGAAGCCTCGGCCTCCGCACGCCGGACAAGAGCCGGCGGAAACGTCGCGTGGGCGGGGAAGGAGACGAAATAGAACTGCGCAGGGTGCGCGGGCTCGTTGCTCTCAAACCGGATTCCCTTCACCCCCTTCCCCAGATAGAGGATATCCCCCGCCTGGAGTGTATAGGGAGCCTCTCCCGTCACGACCCTGCCGCCGCCGCCGATGTTGACGACGCCGACTTCACGGCGCTCGGTGAAATAGTCCGCCGCCATCTCCTTTTTTGTCGCCTCCAGCAACAGCGCACCCGCGAGCGGGACCGCGGCGCCGACGATCGCCCTGTCGGCGTCGCAGTAGGCCATGGAGACCCGGCCAGGGACGAAGAGATTCTCAAAGAGAAACGCTCTCCGCAATTCCTGTGTCGTCATCCGGGTATATGACACATCATCAGGCGTCGTGCGTGTTTCCATACTGATCCTCTCTCTCTTTTTTGCCGGGAAGGCTTACCGGGCCAGCCATCCGCCGTCCACCACGAGCACGTGGCCGTTGACATAATCCGAGGCGGCAGACGCAAGGAAGACGGCCGCCCCCTGGAGGTCCTCCGGTAATCCCCATCTTCCCGCCGGAATGCGATCGAGTATCGTTTTCGAACGGACCGGGTCTTCCCTGAGTGCTCTGGTATTGTTCGTCGCCATGTAGCCCGGGGCGATCGCATTGACGTTGATCCCGTCAGGGGCCCATTCGTTGGCGAGCGCCTTCGTCAGCTGTGCCACGGCCCCCTTGCTGGCGGCATAGGAAGGGACGAGTATCCCCCCCTGGAACGCGAGGAGGGAGGCGATATTGATGATCTTGCCGTGCCTCCGCTTCTTCATGTCCCTCACCGCGGCCTGCGCAAGGAAGAAGACCGTCCTTGCGTTCAGCGTCATCACATCATCCCAGTCCTGCTCGGAGAAATCGACGGCAGGCGCCCGCCTGATGATCCCCGCATTATTAATAAGTATGTCGACCTTGCCGAATTCTCTCAGGGCGGCCTCCACTACAGTTGAGGCGGACCCTCTTTGCGACAGGTCGAGCGTGAGAGAAAGCGTGCGCCTTCCCAGTGCCCGGACTTCCTCCGCCACTTCGCCGCAGCTGACATGATCGACGAGGAGCACGTCCGCCCCCGCCGAGGCCAGCGCAAGTGTCATTCCTCTCCCGAGCCCCGTGCTCGCGCCGGTGACTATGGCGGCCTTCCCCCCGAGATCGAAAAGTGCAGTCATAAGTACTCCGCTCCGTGCATATTCATCCCCGGGCTTCCCCGGGGGTGACCGCCGGCGATCCCGCGCGGTCCGGAAATCTGAAATAACGTTTCGCGTTGAAATAACAGATGTCCCGCACCATGCTCCCAACCAGTCCCATGTCGCCGGGGATCAACCCCTTCGTCATATCATCGCCGAGGAGGTTGCAGAGCAACCGGCGGAAATACTCATGACGCGGATACGAGAGGAAGCTCCGTGAATCGGTCACCATGCCTATGAACTGGCTCAGGACGCCCATGTCCGAGAGGGCCTCGATCTGACGTGTCATGCCGGTGGCCTGGGCCAGGAACCACCAGGCGGGACCGTACTGGATCTTTCCGGGAATGGAGCCGTCCTGGAAATTTCCGGTCATTGTGGCGAACACCTCATTGTCACGCGGATTCAGGTTGTACAGGACCGTCCTGGCCAGACGGTCATCCCTGTCGAGCGTGTCGAGGAAGCGCGCCAGGGGACGGGCAACCTCGGAATCGCCGATGGAGTCGAACCCCGTGTCGGGACCGAGCGTCCGCATCATCCGGGAATTGGTATTCCTCAGAGCACCGATATGGAATTGCTGCACCCACCCCTTTTCCCAGTCCATCACCGCCAGGTCATGGAGGAGGGCGGATTTCAGACCGAGCAGGGACGCCGGCTCGAGAATCTCCCCCCGGAGAAGCCGCTTGAATGCGGACTCCACCCCTGCCGGGGAGTACTCCGCCGCGACCACGGTCTCGATCCCGTGGTCCGAGAGCCTGCACCCCCGGCTGTGGAAGAAGTCATGGCGCGACCTGAGCGCCCCGACGAAATCCACGTAACCGGGTATCTCCACTCCCGACGACGCCGAGAGCTCCCGGCAAAATGCCATAAACGCCGGCGGGTGGTCCAGAGCCAGGGCCCGGTCCGGGCGGAACGTCGGGAGCACCTGCACGTTGAGCGAAGGATCACCCATCATGAGCGTATGATATTCCAGCGTGTCGACGGGATCATCGACCGTGCAGACGACTTCGACGTTCATCCGGGCGAGTATCCCCCTGACGGAGAACCCGGCCGATGCAAGTTTCGCATTGCACTCCTCCCAGATCCCCTTCGCCGTCGAAGAATCGAGGAGCCTGTCCTGCACGCCGAACGGGCGGCGCAGTTCAAGGTGCGTCCAGTGGTACAGCGGGTTGCGGAGCATCCTGGGGACCGTCTCCGCCCATTTCTCGAATTTTTCCCAGTCGGAACTCTCGCCGGTGATGAACCTCTCATCGACCCCGCACGTCCTCATCGCCCGCCACTTGTAGTGGTCCCCCGCGAGCCAGATCTGCGTCATCGTGCCGAACCGCCTGTCTGAGGAGATCTCTTTCGGGGAGAGATGGCAGTGGTAGTCGATCACGGGGAGCGTGGCGGCATACGAATGATAGAGCTCCCTGGCATATCTCGTACCGAGGAGGAAATCATCGTTGATGAATGTCGTTCCCATTTTCTAGTCCGGGTCGTCCGCTCCCAGGAACAGCGGCACCATGTGACGGTGGTAGATGTTGTCTGTAACGTTTTTCCCGACCGGGCCTGCATGGCTCCGGAGGAGTTCGGTGTACCGGGGGCCCATTTCCGCTGCGACCTTGTAACCAACGTGGATGAGCTGGCGCAAATTCGGGTTGAACCCGCGGTGAATCGGGTCGTGACGCAATGCCGCGGCAAACACCCCCGCCGGCCACGACGCCACTTCCGCCGGAGGAGGGAGCTTCGACCTGTCAATGTTGATAACCTGCATGTAGGGCCCGCAAAGCTCGTCGAACCTGCCGAACGATTGCGCGTAGATCTCCTTCGCGGCCCGGAGGCCCTCGCCCCCCGCTTCCGCCAGACCGATCACCTCTTCCAGCCATGTCGTCCCGGCGGTCTTCAGATGGAGACCGGCGTCAAATCTCCTTATCGCCCTGTGCATCAGCGGGTAGAGCGAGAACTTGTCGCTCCCCGTGTGGACGGAGAGCTTCAGGTCTTCCGGAAGATGAAAGGATCCGGCCGCAAATGCAACGACGGCAAGATCCTGTTCGAACTCCCGCGCAAACGTCCTCGCGTCCCCGACGTAGTCGACCCCCTTGAGAAATGAGCCGGTGAACTTCGGCGCAATTGTCCGTATCGGAATCCCCTCCGCGCCGATGGCCCCCAGAATAAAAAAAAGCTCTCCCGGCGACTGCGGGACGTCCGACTCATCGAGAGACACCTCCGGGACGAACTCCTTACCCCGGCGTCCCGAGAGTATCCTGCGGTAGACGCGACCGGCCTCCGACACGGCGTTAAGGTATTTCCCGGCTACTGCGCGAAGCAGCGTCTCGTCAACGCTCACGGGTTCGTCAAGGCCG
>DASVIU010000651.1:0-8977 GCA_036386275.1 Bacteroidota bacterium
AGGGAGGTCGAGGATATAAAGTGCGGGGATTGTGAATATTGCCCCGGCGACAATGACCCCCGAGCTCGCCCCGATCGACTGGATGATTACGTTCTGTCCGAGGGCTTTCCTGGTCTTCGCCGCCGTCGAAAGCCCGACCGCCAGAATGGCAATCGGGATCGCCGCTTCGAACACCTGCCCGATCTTCAGTCCCGAGTACGCCGCCGCTGCGGAGAAGAGAACGGCCATGAAGAGCCCCCACGTGACCGACCACCACGTGACTTCGGGGGGAGACGATGAGGCATCGAGTATCGGCCGGTATTCCTCCCCCGCGGGGAGTTCCCTGTATGCGTTTTCAGGGAGCCCGTTGGTCGTACTGGGTTGTTGTTCCATTCGAGTGTACTCCTGTGAAAGATGATCCGGCGGCGCCCCCCCCGGAGGGGGGGACGCGTGCGCAGGCGGGTGTGAAACATCAAGAAGAGCTTTTCTCGACCCAGAGCTGGGCGAGGTGGACGACGGTCTCGACAGATTTGTTCATCCCGTCGACGGAGAGCCATTCGGTGGGTCCGTGGTAATTCTGGCCGCCGGTGAAAAGGTTCGGCGTAGGGAGGCCTTTTTCCGTCAGGCGTGATCCGTCCGTCCCTCCCCGGATCGGCACCCAGACGGGAGTGAGACCTGCACGCTTCGTCGCCTCCCACATGCAATCGAGAACCCGCGGGTCCTTCCCCATGTAGTCCTTCATGTTGCGGTACTGCTCGATGATCTGCAATTCAATCCTGGCCTTCGGATGGAGCGGCCGGACCTCGGCGATGATCGCCTCGAGTTTCCGTTTCAGCACATCAAGCCCGGCCGTGTTGAAATCACGCAGGAGGATCTTGAGCGTTGACCGCGCCTCTTCCCCCTCGATGATGTGGGGATGGATGTACGGTTCGTATCCTTCGGTGGTCTCGGGCGCCGTGTCCTGCGGCATCCGGCCGACGATGTCCGCCATCGCTCTGATGGAGTTCACCATGATGTTCTTCGCGCTTCCCGGATGTATGTTCCTCCCGTGAACGGTAATGACCGCGAGGTCGGCGCTGAATGTCTCCTTGTTGAGCTCGCCGGGCGTGTCGCCGTCGACCGTGTACGCGAAGTCCGCTCCGAAGCTTTTCTGATCGAAGAACTTCGTCCCGGCCCCCACCTCTTCGTCCGGCGTGAATGCAACCCTGATGTCTCCGTGCATGAGTTCGGGGGATCCGATCAGGGTCTGTATCGCCGTCATGATGATTGCGCAGCCGGCCTTGTCATCCGCGCCGAGCAGCGTTGTGCCGTCGGAGGTGACGATGGACTTGCCGATGTTCCTCTTCAACTCGGGGTTCTCCGATTCCCGTATGACGACGGAAGGATCTCCCGGGAGTATGATGTCACCCCCTGCGTAGTGAGGGATGACCTGTGGTTTTACGTCCGTCCCGGATGCCGACGGGGATGTGTCCACGTGGGCAACAAGCCCGACCACGGGGACCTTTCCGCGGGTTTTGTGGGAGGAAGGGAGGTTGGACGGGAGCGTGGCGGTCACGTACCCGTACTTGTCGATTCGCGCGTCCTTCAGGCCGAGCTCCCTGAGTTCCTTCAGGAGGAGGTTGAGGAGGTCGAACTGCTTTTTCGTGCTCGGATAGGCGTCCGAATCGTCTTTTGATTGCGTGTCGATTTTCGCGTAGCGGATGAATTTCTCGAGAGCCGGTTCCTTCATGTCTTTATTCCCGAAATTTGTGAGCGTCTGGCCAAGATACGAGAATTCGTCAAAAAAGGACAGCTGCGGCCTCTCCCTTGACTTTTCAATCGCTTATTTTTACTATCGTTACCAACACACGCACTCTCTCCCGCCACCCGCCGGAGAATCTCCATAAATCCCTTGAAATGAGACAGTTTGAGCAGGTCTATCATGGATCACACGCCGAAGGGTGGGTGAGTCCGTTATTTGACAATAAGGTGGAGAAAGATGTACTTTTACATTGCGGGTCTGTCTTGCAGCAAAGGTATCGATAACAACCATCTCAAGCGCCCATGTACGCACGATTGAACTCGAAAACCGCCGCGCTGGCCGGCAAGTCCTACGAGATTGTCTCGGAAGCGGTCATAGGACACGGACCGGAGTGCAATCTTCTCATCAAAAGCGGAGTCCTTTCGGCGAAGCATGCGCGCATATTTTTCGACCAGAAAAAGGGGTCGTACTACCTGGAGGATTTCAAAAGCCACAACGGTACGCTTCTCGATGGGAAGCCCGTGCAGGGGAAGGTAAAGCTCGAGAAGAAACACGTGATCATGTTCGCGAACACGTTCACGTTTATATTCGTTCTTGAGTCCGGGCAGGCGAGCGATCCCCTCCCCCCTCCGCCGAAAGACCTGCCGCCGGAACCGGAGATTCCTCCTCCCTCCCGGCGCAGGCCCGCCGAGCCCGCAGGTCCCCCACCCGCCCACGTCTCCGCGGAGGCCCCGCAAGAGCCGGCCGCAAAACCCGCGCGCGTGCATGAAGATGCGTTCGGGCTGGACGAGCCTCCGGTGAAGCCCCGTCCGGCGGAAGTTGAAAATGTGGCGGAAGAGCCCCCCGTCCGGGCCCCTGAGCCCGCACAGGAGAAGCCCCCGGTTCCCGCGCCCCAGGCGCGCGATGCAGCGCCGACGATGCTCATCGACGAAGCGCAACTGGCAGATTTGCTTTCACTTCCACGCTTCGTTCTCGAGTTCAAAAACGTCCGGGGCGAGAAATCCTCGATTGATCTGAAAGAAGGTGAGAACACCGTCGGGCGGCTTTCGACAGGCGACGTGGCCGTCGACGATGCCTCCATCTCGCGCAACCATGCGATAATCACGGTGCGGGTAGGGAAGGTGGCGCTCCGGGATCTTGGCAGCAAGAACGGTACGTACGTTGCGGACAAGAGGATCGCCGCAGATACGGAAGTTGCTCCTGATACACCGATCCGGTTCGGGCTGGTCAAGGCGACGATCCTGAAAAAGAGGGGGAGCCCGGCGTGACATCGGCAACGATGACCAGGAGATGACCCGGCCGTGAGAAAAATCTCATTCGGCAATGACAGCCATGTCGGTTCTGTCCGTTCGGAGAATCAGGATTCCTTCGGCAAATTCCCCGAGGGAAACCTCGATTTGAATTGTCCGGGGGGCCAGCTCTTTGTGATCGCCGACGGCATGGGAGGGCAGAATGCCGGCCGGGAGGCGAGCACGATCGCGGTGCGGGAGCTCGGGACCGCGTACTATGCGGGGACCGATCCTTCAGTTATCGGCAACCTCCGCCGCGCATTCTCCGCCGCCAACGAAGCGATCTACCGGAAGAGCGGGACCGGGCCGCAGTACCGCGGCATGGGGACGACATGCGTCGTTCTCGTGTTGCGCGACGGGCACGCGTACATCGGGAACATCGGCGACAGCCGCGCCTACAAGATCAACCAGCGCGGGATCACGCAGCTCACGCAGGATCACTCCAAGGTTGCCGAGATGGTCCGCCGCGGCATCATCTCCCACGAGGAAGCAAGGAACCACCCCGAGCGTTCGCACCTGTACCGCGCAATGGGGCCGCGCCCGTCCGCGGAAGTGGATTTCTTCGACGATATGCCGCTCACCTCGAGCCGCCATTACCTCATGTGCACGGACGGGCTCTTCAATCATGTCGAGGACGAGGAGATGCGGCAGATCGTCCTCGCCCACAGCCCCGAACGGGCGTGCCGCCGGCTCATCGAGCTTGCGAACGAGCGGGGGGGAAGCGACAACATCACCGTGCAGGTCGTGCGGGTGGACGTCAATCCGACGACTCTCAGCCCTCTGTCGCGCGGCAGGGATAAACTGAAATCGATCTGGAAACCCGGGAAGAAGTGACGGTGCTATGGATCCAATGATCGGCAAGATGATCGACTCGTACAAGATCCTCGAGGTCCTCGGGCGCGGAGGAATGGGGGTGGTGTACAGGGCGACCGACACGACGCTGGACAGGGACGTCGCGCTCAAGATGATGGACGTTCTGATCGCGAGCGATCCGAATTTCCTCAAACGCTTTCAGTCGGAGGCGAAGGCGCTGGCCAAGCTGCAAAACCCGAACATCGTCGGGATCTTCGCGCTCCGGGAGACCGAGTTCGGCGTCTGCATCATCATGGAGTTTGTGAAGGGGAAGACGCTCGCCGACCTCCTGAAACAATCCACCCTTTTGCCCGTTCACCGCGTCGTCCACATATTCAAGCAGCTCCTGACCGCGCTCGACCATGCCCACAAGGGAGGCGTGATCCACCGGGACATCAAACCGGGGAACGTGATGCTGGCCGAGAGCGACATCGTGAAGGTCACCGATTTCGGGCTCGCGAAGATCCAGAAGACGAACGTCTCGACGGTGACGATGGGAACCGCCGGGACTCTCTACTATATGTCGCCGGAGCAGATCCGGGGGCTCGGGCAGGTCGATGCCCGCGGGGATATCTACTCGGCCGGGATGGCGCTCTACGAGTGCCTCACCGGGCGCGTCCCGTTCAAGGCCGAAGACTCCGATTTTGCAGTGGCGCAAATGATCGTCGAAGGGCGAATCCCCCCCCCGGAAAAACTGAATGCCTCGATCCCGAAGGAGCTGGCGAAGATCGTGGTGAAGTCGATCGACAAGGACCCTGCCAAACGGTACCAGACTGCCGCCGAGATGGTGACCGCGCTGGAGAGGTTCGAAGCAACGCTGAAGCCCGGGGACTACCGGATGACGGACGCCCCGACGATCATCGGCCCCGCCGGGGGACCGCTTGCGAAAGTGACATCGTTCGCAAAACCGGCAAACGCCAAACTCTACGGGATTATCGCCGCTGCAGTTGTCGTGCTTGTCGTCACGTACCTTGTGGTCCGGCCTTATGTATTTCCAGAGGAAGGGCGGATCAGCGTCCAGATCACACCTGACAACGGGAGCGTCTACATTGACGATTCGCCGGTGAAAACTCCCGTGCATGAATTCGCTGTGGCAGCGGGGAAACGGAAAGTGCTCGTGACCTGGGGGAAAATTCATATTGACACATCGGTGACAGTGACGGCGGGGAAGACATTCAGCCTCATTCTCTCCCCTCAGAGATCGGTCGCAAAGCAGGTGACGGAGAACAAGGAAAAAACAAATCCTCCCCCCCTGGCGGAGAATGAGAAGAAAGAGGAAAAGGCCGTCGTTCCGAACCCGCCGCGCGCCGAGAATGCCGAGCTCACGCTCGAGGCGGTGCCGGACGGAGAAGTCAGCATAGACGGCGGGGCGTTCAAAAACGCCGGGGCCGGGCACAAAGAGACCGTCCGTCCCGGGACTCACAGGATAATCTTCCGGAGCGGCTCAGCATCGAAAACGGTCGAAATTGATGCGAAAGCCGGGGGCATGGACGGGAGGAAGTGCTATTTTCAGGTCCCCGTCAACGTGATTTCCGTTTTGAACGGCACGCAGACGTGGGCGAACATCATCATCGACGGCGTCATGCGCGAGGAGGTGACGGCGGCCTCGATTCCGCTTTCTGCCGGGAGGCATACGGTCACGGTGCAGAAGAAGGGGTACACGGCTGATCCCCCACAGAAGGTCGTGGAGATCGAACCGACGCTGACAAAGCCGTCCGAGATCAAGGCCCCGTTTAAGTTGATAAAGAAATAACGATAGACACATCAGAGGAGTGACGCAATGAGGACGATAAAGAAGAGCACGGTGCGCGGTGCATGGTGGACAGGCGTCTGCGTGGTCCTGATGTCTGCCCTGTTTGTCCCGGTGCAGGGCGTCCGGGCGCAGGGGAAGGGGGACGACAAGCTCAAGACGGGGATAGACTATTTCAACGCCGGGGATTTCGAGAACGCAATAAAGGTCTACTCGGAGATCGCCGCCGAAAAATCATTTGACAGGCCTGTCCGGCGTGAGGCATTCCTGGGTCTCGGCCGCGCCTACTTTGCCAAGAATAACAAAGAGAAGGCGAAGAGCGCTCTGAGCGATATGCTGGACCTGGAACCGCCGCTCGTGGAGCTCAACCCGGATGAAGAGGCCCCGCCGTTGTTGAAACTGTACTACAAGGTGCGTCAGGAGAAAGCCGGGAATATGCAGGTGGAGAGGGCCGACCCGGGGATCAAAACCATTGCGATCCTGGATTTCAAGAATTCGTCCGTCGACGACAGGGAGAGGTTCAATCCGATGGAGATGGGGTTCTCCGAGCTGATGATCAACCAGCTCAGGGGCGCCGTCCAGCTCAAGGTGGTCGAGCGCGAAAGGATTGCATGGCTCATGAACGAGATCGGGCTCGAAAACACGCCGGGGAAGTTCGACGTGAACTCCGCAGTCCGCGTCGGGAAGCAGCTCGGCGTGAACGCGGTCGTCATGGGGAGTTTCATCAAGTTCAAGGGTGACATGTGGCTCGGCGCCCGTCTTGTCAAAGTGGAGACCGGCGAAATCCTTGCCACGGACGACGTGAAGGGGGACGCCGATGCGTTCTTTGATCTCGTGGAGAAGCTGAGCGCAAAAGTCGCGAAGGCGGTGAACGTCAATATCACGGAAGCGCAGCTGGAGAAAGGGGTCGAGACGAAATCGCTGGATGCGATGATGGCCTACTCGGAGGGGCTGGTTCTCGTCGAGCGCGGGGACTACGACGGGGCATACAAGAAGTTCAACGAAGCGCTGGAGAAGGACCCGTCGTACCAGAAGGCGCACCTGAAGGCCGAAAGCATTAAGCCACTTCTCCGGAGCTGACACATGAATGCGCGCGGCCTGTACCTGCTCCTGCTGCTGCCGCTGATCCTGTGTGCCTGCGGGACGACGGGCACTGTGGAGAGTCCCCAGGATTACGAACAGACGGTCCGGAAGCTCCAGGAGCGTCTGGTGACGAACCCGGCCGATCCGGAAGCACTCCGCGACCTGGGGGTCATTTATTTCGAGACTCACCAGTACCCTCAGGCCCGGGACTATCTCAAAAAGGCCTCGATCGCGAACGAACATGACGGGAAGACGCAGTTTTACCTCGGCATGACCCGTGAGTACGACCACGATCTCAAAGGTGCGCTTGCCGCGTACATCAACTACACGGACATCGCGTCGTCGTCGCCGTATCACAAGCTCATGGAGGCGCGCTACTACGTCGTCACGAAACAGCTGATCGCCGACCAGTTCCGCCGGCTTGCGGCGAACGAAGATTCGCTCGGCAGGCAGAACACGCCGTCGAACGCCGTCGCGGTCTTTCCCCTGGTCTACCAGGGGAGCGAACAGAAGTACTCGGCGCTCGGTGAGGGGATGAGCGAGATGATGACGATCGACCTCGGCCGTGTGAAGAAGCTCAAGCTCGTCGAGAGGATGCGTGTCGCGGAGCTGATGAACGAGCTGAAATTCAGCGCTTCCAGCGCGGTTGACCCTTCCACAGCCCCGAGGCTGGGGAAATTTCTCGCCGCCGGGCGGATCGTCGGCGGGAGGTATGACGTGTCCGCGGACAACACGCTCCGGCTCGACGTCGCCTCGGTCGATGTCGGTAAGGGGAACGCACCTTCGTCGGAGACCCAGTCCGACGAGCTGTCAAACCTTTTCAAGGTACAGAAGGAGATGGTCTTCAAGGTCGTGAAGGACATGGGGATCACGCTCACGCGTGAGGAGATTACCGCAATCGAGAAGATTCCCACGAAGAACCTCCAGGCGTTCTTTGCCTATTCGGTCGGACTGGAGAAGGAAGGGCAGGGGGATTTCGAATCCGCCGGCGTCTACTTCAAGCAGGCAAGTGCGCTCGACCCGGCGTTCGCTCCGGCGAAGGCCAAGGCGGACCTCTCGGATGCTATGAATCTTTCGGGGAACACGAAGGAAACCGCGCTTTCGGCGTCGCACAAGGTGAGTCCGGCTCCCGGTGCCGATGAAGCACAGCGTGGGAAGGGGACGCGCTCTCTCATGGCGAGACGGTTCAACAACCTGAACAAGATGATCAAGATTGTCTTCTTCCCCGGGATGGACAACCAGTCGCCGAGTGCCGTCGCGTTCGACCATGGCGTCACGATCGATGTTTTGCCGTCTCCGCCTCCTCCGCCCGCGCGCTGATTGTCGCATCGCAGGCGGGTTGATCTGATCCTTTATACAAGCATTCTGGCAACAAGTTTTCGGGAGGCACAACCATGTATATCCGGCTGCTGCGAACGACTCTGTTTATCGCGGGGATCTGTCTTCTCGCGGCACTTGATTCCAACGCCCAGACACAGAGGAGCCAGCGGGTTTCGAAAGCGAATCATGACCGGGCCGCCGGGTCCGGTCTTTCCGCCGGGACGATCGGCTCGCTTGCGAAGGTCGCCGCTGTCACGCTCCCCTGGTTCGACGACATGGAAAACGGCGCTCCCGGGTGGACGAACACCGGGTTCTGGCACCTGCCGTACCGGCCGCAGCAGATCAGCGTCCTCAGCCCCACGATCAATCCCGACCTCGTCACGCTCCCCGATGCGGGGAATCTCCCCGCACCGTTTTCCGGGAACTACTGCTGGTGGTATGGTGAAAATTCCACGGGTACATTCATAGGGAATGGTTTTGATCCCAAGCAGGCCTCGAAGAGCGGTGGGACTTCGGACTCCTCGAATTCCGGGAATCTCATAACGCCGCCGATAAGCCTTGTCGGTCAGACTCATGCGGTCCTCAGTTTCCAGACATGGTGGGAAATCGAGGGGGTCAATTCCGACCTCTTCGACATCATGAGCATCGAAGCGTCCAGCGACGCCGGCGTTAACTGGGTTCCGCTCGGCAGGGGCCGGCTCAACCCGCTGAATGATCCTGCGGGCGAACACTGGAAACCTTATTCATCAACCGGTCTGGGGCAGAAAGGCTCCTGGACAAGCCAGTTCTTCGACCTCTCCTTCTACGCGGGAAAAGTCATACGCATCCGGTTCAATTTCGACACCGGGGACGCATTGTACAACGGATTCCGGGGCTGGTTCATAGACGACGTGAGTGTCACCGCCGGGACACTTCCTGCGCCTTTGATAACGATTGTCACTCCCCCGGTGGTGAACCCGACCG
>DASVIU010000652.1:0-5465 GCA_036386275.1 Bacteroidota bacterium
GAAGCAGATTGCACTGGTGAAACCAAAACTGATCCTGGCCCTCGGTCTTACGGCAGCGGAAAACCTGCTGGCGACGACGGAGAGCCTCTCGCGGTTGCGGGGAAGAATATTTCAGTACGAAGGGACTCCGCTGATGGTGACGTACCACCCGGCGGCACTCCTGCGAAATCCAAACTGGAAACGTCCTGCCTGGGAGGATGTCCAGGCGGTGCGCAAGCTTCATGATGAGCTCGTTGCACAGGGACGATAGGGGACGACGCACATGGCAGACGGTGTGATACGGCGGACGGACCTGCCGGCGGAGAGAGCGGTCTCCGAAGGGCGGATTCCGCCCCAGGCGGTGGAGATCGAGGAGCAGGTGCTCGGTGCGATGCTTCTCGAGAAAGAGGCGGTCTCCAAGGTGATCGAGGTGCTCGACGAGGAAGCCTTCCACGCCGAGCGAAACCGCAGAATCTTCAAGGCGATCATCGTTCTGTTTGAACGGAGCGAACCGGCCGACGTCATCACCGTTGCAGAGGAGCTTCGCCGGCAGGGTGTGCTCGAAAACGCGGGGGGCGAAGCGTACCTTGTCGAGCTCACGATGAAGGTCACCTCCGCGGCCAACGTGGAATACCATGCCCGCATCGTCCTTGAAAAGGCGCTGATGCGGCGTCTTATCACCGAGACGAGCGGGATTGCGGGACGTGCGTACAGCCAGACGGAAGACGCGTTCGACCTGTTGGATCAGGCGGAACAGGCGATTTTCAAGATCTCCGAATGGAGGCTGAAAAGGAATTTTGTGTCGATGGACCGGGCGGTCCATGACACGCTCGAGATGCTGGAAAGCATCCACGGGAAACACGAGGGAGTAACCGGGGTTCCCACCGGGTTTCGGGACCTCGACAATCTGACCGGCGGCTGGCAGAAGTCCGACCTGATTATCATCGCCGGTCGTCCGAGTGCGGGAAAAACCGCATTCGCCCTCTCGCTCGCAGCAAACGCCACGACGCATCGGAGCAAGCCCACAACGATCGGCATTTTCTCCCTGGAGATGTCCACGAGACAGCTCGTGATGCGTCTCCTCTGTGCCGAGGCACGCGTGGACGCCCATGCGGTGCGGACCGGACGGCTCCCCGAGGATGACTGGAAGAGGCTGAGTCTGGGTGCCGGGCGACTGGCCAAGGCCAACATTTTCATCGATGATACCGCCGGCCTCGGAATCCTCGAACTCCGGGCAAAGGCGCGGCGGCTGAAGGCGGAGCACAACGTCGGCCTGATCATCATCGATTATCTCCAGCTGATGCAGGGACCGAAGAACGCGGAGAACAGGGAGAAAGAAATTTCGGGAATCTCGCGGTCGCTGAAGGGCCTCGCGAAGGAACTCGATATTCCCGTTATCGCACTCTCGCAGCTCAGCCGCGCCGTGGAGGGACGGACCGACAAACGGCCCATCCTCTCCGATCTCCGGGAATCGGGTGCGATCGAACAGGATGCGGACGTGGTGGCATTTGTCCATCGTCCCGAGATGTACACGGATCCGAAATCCGACAAGATGGAAGAACTCCAGGGGAAGGCGGAGATCATTATAGGCAAGCAACGCAACGGGCCGGTGGACGACGTGACCCTGGCCTTTGTGCGCCGTTATGCACGGTTCGAGAACCTTGCGCTCCCGAGCTTTGAGGACGTTGCGATCAGCTCCGAGGAACAACCATTCTGATATCAGCATGAATCGTCCATTCGCCTCACGAAGGGAATTTCTGCGGCGGGCCGCCTCGTTTGCGGCGACCGCCTTCCCGATGTTTCTCCTCCACGACCGTGCGGCTGCCGTCCAACAGGGCACGCTCGTATCGACGGACGAGACGATCATACTCAAGCAGCTCGGAAGGGGAACCGATGAAGACCTTTTCCGTTTGCCGATGGGAGACCTGGTGGCGGAGATGGGGCGCAGTTTTCTTGAGAGGCCGTATGAAGCAAACACGCTCGAAGAACAGGGGGAGGAACATCTTGTCGTCAACCTGCGTTCATTCGATTGTGTGACCCTGTGTGAGACGAGCCTTGCGCTGGCGCGTGCCGTCAAACTTCATGCGGGCTCGACCCGGGGATACTGCGCGCAGCTGCAGCTCATCCGCTACAGGTCCGGTGTCATCAACGGGTATGCCAGCAGACTGCATTACTTCAGTGAATGGATTGCCGACAACGAACGGAAGAAAGTCCTCAGGAACATTTCGAGGGAACTCGGCGGCCGCAGGGACCGCCGGGCCTTGAATTTCATGTCTTCGCACAGGGGAGCATATCCCCGCCTTGCTTCCGACGGCGATTTCGCCGCCGTCACGGCCGCGGAGAAAGCCCTGCTGGCAACCCCGCGTTACTTCGTGCCGAAGGAGAAAGTGGAGGGAGTCCTGGAGAGGATACAGAACGGCGACATTCTCGCGATCACAACTTCAGTGGGCGGGCTGGACGTTTCCCACACGGGGATTGCGGTACGAGATGGAGGCACGACCAGACTGCTCCACGCGCCCATTGTGGGGCAACAGGTGCAAATCACACGTGGTTCACTCTCCGAATACCTGAACGCCCACGAAAAGCAGACCGGCATCATGGTTGTCCGGCCCCTGGAGCCGGCGACCTGACATCTGTCCCCGCATTCGACCTCTCCCGCTGCCGGTCCCGATTCTCAATTTTGTGATCCCCGCCGGTCCAATCCGGCCAGGCACCGGGACTCCCGGGTCAACTTGATCATTTCGAAACGATCCCAGCATGCGTCGGAAACCCTTGTCCGGGGATGCCAGACATGATACTGGATGGCAAGGTTCCGGAGCGATTTTCCCGATACACCTGCGAGCGAAAGCCTGAACTGGACGTCAGAATCCTCTCCGCAGCCGGGCCCGTCGTAGAGCTCGTCAAATCCGTTGATGGCCACGAGGTCTCCTCTTGCGACCGAGAAATTGCTCCCGAGCATTCCCTTGACCGTTCGCAGGAGAAGGCGCCGGAGGAACCGGCTCGGCATCCGGATTCCATCCTCCACGCGGAGCGACCGGCCGGTCAGGCCATCAAGGATTTCCCGCCCGCCCACTTTCTCAAATTCACCCGTTTCAACCGCCCGGATCGTCAATTCTTTCGACCACCGTTCACTGGTTTCAACACGCCGCCCCAGCAGCACGCGATGGTCTTCACGTTCGTTCCAGTGATCAAGGAGGAAATAACGGGAGGGGAGGCAGTCACCGTCGATGAAGACCAGATGTTCGCCGCGTGAGGCGCGGATTGCATTGTTGAGGATGACGTTCTTTCGCCACCCTCGGTCTTCATGCCAGAGATGGATAATGGGGTGAAGGGAGACGTTGCGGGCTTCGGTGACGACGTCCCTGACCTCAGGCCCGGAACCGTCGTCGGCAACGATAACCTCAAAGTCGGGGAAGGATTGGCGTGCACACGCGGCAAGAACAAGCCGGAGGACTTCCGGCTTGTTGTATACCGAGATGACAAGCGTGATTTTCGGGATCAGGCCCACGCCCCAATATAAGGAAATCGGGACGGGAATGTACGGCTCATTTCGGCTGCCTGAACTTGAACGGGATAGTGAGCCATGCTGCGACGGGCCCCTGCCCCATCTGCGCGGGGATGAACTGCGATTTCATCACCGCATCGAGAACGGGTTGCTCAAAAATAGAATTGGTGCTCTTCAGGATCTGGGAGTCGAGTGGCTTTCCGCTGGGGTCGATGAGAACCCGCACCACCACCTGTCCCTCGATGCCCATCTTCGACACAACGCTCGGAAACTCGGGTTTCTCAAGCTTGACGATCTGGGGATCTTTTTCCACCGGGATGAATGCCGACGTGGATGTCCGTGGCGGTTCGCCTGCCGGTGGGTCAGGTTTCGGCGGAACGTTCTCGTTCGCGGGCGTGGAGACCTTGACCGGGTCGCTCTTGGGGAGCTCCACAGGCGCCGGTTGCGGGGCGATCTCCGTATTCGCCGGGGCCGGTGCGGAGTCTACTTTCTTTTCCACCGGAGGGGGAGGAGTCTTGACCGTGAGAGCCGCGGTGACAAGCCGGGGTTCCTCGGCTTTTGACCCGGTCTCTTCCGGAGCCCGATTCCCTCCGGCGCCGATCGTCGCTTCGACAGACGGACCGGGATTCAGATTCCGGGCCTGGGTTTGTACGGCCGTCACATCACTCTGACCGGCCGTCACAGCATTCTTCGAAGAGAAGATCGCTACTGTGATTCCGGCAAGAAGCGGCGTGAGTATGACAGTGGCGAGCAGGAGAAACAGTTTCGATTTCTTCCGCCCGGGTCTTTGATGATCGTCGCCTTTCCCGCTGTCCCCGATAGGAGACAGGGAAAGGGCGAGACTGTCCGCATACGCCACGGTCTGCCGGAAGCTCGGAGGCGTCGGGCGGTGTTCGGGAATAAGCGAGGAAGTCTTCGGGGCAACGAAATCCTCATCCCATGCTGTCGAGCGCTCAGTGTGCACATGCGGCACCTCCCCGGCGTTCGGCGCCGGAACAACCTGGATTGTCTGAGGACTTTCCTGATCTCCGTCAACGGCTGGCATGGGGGATGGCATGGGCTCCGATGCCAGGCGTCGTGCGTGCTGGAGAAGGTGCTCCACCCGGGAAGCGTACTCCTTCGCAATGGTGTTTTCCGGGTCAACGACAAATACACGTCGCACCTCCGCCAGCGCCTGTTCATATTCTCCCTTCATAACAAACTTGCTGGCTCGCTGGAAATAGAGCAGCTTCAGTGCTTCAAGCTCTTTCTGGACATCGCCGGCATCCGCGCTGTGGTTGAACGCGGATTCTGATTCCCCGGCGGGTGCCGGCCCGTCCGCCCCAACCCCTCCCGGCTGCGTACGGGGGAGATCCGTGATACCAGATCGAAACAGCCGTTTATTGTCGCGTACCGCACATTCAATAATACCTGGCATCGGGTCCATGAATTCGTGCCGCTGGTCTTCAGTAAGATCGTCGGCCTGAGAGAGTGAGAGGAGCGCGTCAAGCTGACGCCTCAGAGCGGCAAGATAGATGTTCCCCGGGTCGGAAGAGCGGGCAGCCTCCAGGGCATCGAGTGCCTCTGCGTACTCGCGGGAGTCCGTCTTTTCGTACACACCCCGAAGGCGGTCTTCGATGGAGATTTCGTTTATTGGTGAGTTCATACCACCCCCCCTTGCGGGCTGTTTTGTTACTGGAGAACAGACAGGCCGAAAACTACTGATCGATTTGACCAATCCCGGCTGTCCCTGCTTTTTGGAGAAACCTATCTGATGAAATTATAGACATTCGCAAAAAAAAGTCAATAGTGGCGATCAAATATTTGAAAAATTTAACGATTCCGGTCGTCAAGATTACATAATATGGTAAGGAGAAGAGTCTCGACAGAGAGGTGACGCACAAATGATGCGCCAGAACGGTAAGTCCCTATTCTATGCTGATTTGAGGGGGTGAGCGCTTTCTGGAGGTAAGAAATGGAGGAATATTGTAGGAATTACATC